>DZBA01000214.1 GCA_022729775.1 Anaerolinea thermophila
TCCGTGTAGTCCGTGTAGTCCGTGTACCAAATCACGGCAAATCCCAGAGAACCATATTTCTTTTGTAAATACAGACCCTAAAGGTTTTTCCCGCAAACCGAAGTCTACATTCGCAAGAACCCGCTGTCAAAAGGTCATTTTCGTTAGCAAAGAAACCTTTAGGGTCTTGCCCTGAGTAGTTACCTCTATTCTCTTATTTCACGTCCACCATTTTTGAGCGTTCGTTAAAATTATTCCATGCCAGCGAGTATAGGAATTTTTTTCGCGCGGGGACTTTTTCCACGCGCTTGAGCCATTCCGCTTCAGCTAGCACGGCTTCACGGTAGCATTGCAACGTGAACTCTGTGCGTTCTCTTAAGGTTGCGTTGTGCAACTTGAACGCGCCTTCGATAAATTTCTTTTCCAGCGCGTCGCGGTCATCTTTATAGGTCGCAATGCGTTCCGCGTAGTTGAGCATGGTGGCGCGGTGCAATTTTTCATGCTTCCAAAAAACGGAAATGGAATCAAATTTACCGGTTGGCTCAAAGCCGAAGTTGAGCATCGGCGCGGAATTCATCCAGATGGGTTTGAAAATCCCGGTGCAGGGCGCGGATGTTGCGGTGGCAAAAATCAGCGGGTTGTCTTTTTCCATGTGGGCGACGATGGACGCGGTGCTTTGTGAGCCGCGAATGGGACCAAACCCGGCATGGTCGCACACGTCTACGGCAGTGATGCTGTCTTGTGGGTTGAAGTTGGGGTCTTTATGATTTCGTAAAATACCCATCATGGTTTCAACTGTGATATTTCCGCTTTGTTCTTCCATTTTGCAAAACGTGGTTTCGCGGCGAATTCGTCCCTTGCCGAAGGTTGTAAACAGGAAATCGGAATAATCTTTTGCAAGGTTGAATACGCTTGTTGACCGCGTCAACCCTTTTTGCGCGGCGAGGTTGACAAGGTTCTTGGAAGCCATATCATATTGCGCGCCGATGGTAAAACAATTCGAGATGGAGTAGGCATCCTTGATTTGACGCGCCGCCCATTCTTTATCCACTGTTTCCAACACCCATGCGTCTTCATGGTTGGCGATGATGAAACTGTTGTGATAATAAAGTTCGCTGTCATGTCCGCAGTTGCCACCCTGCCCAAATTGTTCCAGCAGTTCGATGATGACTTGCAGCGCTTCGCGCGGGGTAATGGCGCGTTCAAGCGCGGCGCGTAGCAAGTCCATGCCGGTTAGCGCGGGAGTTTTGTTTGCGGGGATTTTCGAAAAGACCGCTTCGTTGCCGATGACCAACCCATGCTCATTGATGCCAATTTCCGCGCCCCACATCCAAAAAGGTTTGGAGAGGAGTACCGCGTGTGTGTGCTGCGCCTGTGGAATTTCGATGTAGGTGCATTTGACGCGCGCATCCTCGTCATAATCCACAGCGGGGTAGAATTTCAGCGCTTGTCCTTCATTGGGGTGGCGGTCTGAATTTTTTGCAAAAATGGCAATTTGATTTGCGGTTGCTGATTTTGTCGCGATCAGTGTGTCACACATGATGTGTTGTTGTCCTCTAAAATTTTTTATGGGGCTGTGCAGGCGGGCATGTTTGCATGTCCAAAATCTTGATGGTTGGGCGTGTCAATATAAATACCCATCCATTCGTTTGGCGCTGGCGCCCACACGGAACCCAATGCCCAATCTGCTGTGACGGACTGTGTGCCAGCCGCCGCAAAGACCAATGTGCCGCCTGTGCCGCCTGCGCCGTCGCTGCGTGTCCATTTGTAGGTTACAGAGCCTGCGCTGCTAACCGTGATGTTTGCCGTAATGCGCGGACAATTTGTATGACCGGCATCGCTCCATGTGCTGACTGAATACGTAACGCTTGTCACTGCAAAGAGCGGGGCGGGAACGTTTGTTTTGGTCGCGGTGGGGGGGATGGGAGTGGGAGGCGCGGCAACGACCATTAAATCAACCGGCACACAAGAGGCTGTGACCACCGTTCCGCCGACCCATCCGTGAGCGCCGGGGGATGGATGCTCGATATACCACCATGTTCCATCCATGCTTTTCCCGGCGAGTTTTGCGCTTTGTCCCTGATTTAAGAAACTGATGATTTCATACACTGTCCCCGGTCCAGAACGGACGTTGACCGCGCTGTTTGCCACAACGATGGGCGTACATGCTGTGGCGCTGGGGACGGTTGTCGCACTGGGTACAATAACAGTAGCGGTTTCGGTCAGGGGCGTTATCGCTGTAAAAGTTGGCGTTGCCGGCTGCGCTTCGTTTGCAGGCGCAAGGCTGGGAACTTCGGTGACTGCATTGGCGATTGGCTGCGCCGATGGAAGGTTGCAACTCATAATAAGCGCCCAAATGACAAGCACAGAAAGAAGAATACTTTTACGGTTCATTTTTTTTCTCCTCAATTGGCAGGTTGATTGCTAATACCCAATGACTATCAGGTTTTGAATATGTTATCACGCGCAAAAACTTAATCAATAGCCTTAAGGAGTGATTGGGAATCAGCTCAAAATCGGATAGTGTACCTGCGGTTCCAATCGTTCAATCGCTTGTTCTGCGTTAAGAGCAAGGCGCAGCAGCAAATTTTCCTGCCATGCGCGCCCGATGGCTTGCATCCCAATTGGTAAACCGTTTTTCGTGTAACCAGCAGGGAACGAAACTGCGGGCAAGCCTGTTGTATTCGCCGCGCTGACAAAGCGCATAATTTCAACGGTGGTGGTCAGGTCAGAGTTGCCATAGGGCAGCGCTCCGCGTGGGATGGGCGGCGCGGCGATTCCCGTTGCAGGCGTGAGAATCATATCCACTTCTTTGAGCGCATTATCGAAGTTTTTCATGATGCGCGTGCGGGCGCGCTGCGCGGTGACGTAATCTTGCGCGCTGAAGGCGCGTCCCAAAGCGAGGTTAAGGCGCACATCCAAGCCGTGTTCGCGGTGATGTTTTTTGTAGGTGTAGCTCATGGCTTGCACCATTTCGCTGACGATGAGGATCGTATGCGCGATGCGGTTTAATTCCAGCTCGGGGATGGTGATTTCATGAATCTCCGCGCCCATATCCTCGAAGCGTTTGAGCATGGTATTGCACGCTTCGACGACTTCTTTATCCGCATGGTCAAACCAGCGTTTGTAAACGCCGAGTTTTATTTTTCGCAAGTGCAATTCATCCCAGCCAGTTAAAGTCGGCGCGGGCTGATGTAGTGAATTGGGGTCTTGTAAATCCGCGCCTGCCATGACCGCATACCCTAAAGCCATATCGGTTGCGGTGGCGGCAATGGGACCAAGATGCGCGACGCTCCAATCCAAAGGGAACGCGCCGTGTTCGCTGACTCTTCCGTAGGTTGGTTTCAAGCCGAATACGCCGCAAAAAGAAGATGGGATGCGAATCGAACCGCCGCCGTCCGCGCCAATGGCGATGGGAACAAGCCCTGCTGCGACTGCCGCCGCCGACCCGCTGGAACTTCCGCCTGTGAAATGTTTGGGGTTGTATGGGTTGCGCGCCGCGCCATGATGTGGGTTGAGTCCCGTGACGCCGATTCCGATTTCGTGCATGTTCGTTTTGCCGATGAGCAGCGCGCCCGCCGCGCGCATTCGCGCCACGACGGTGGAATCTTCCTGTGCGGGTTCTGTTCCCAAAAACGCGGTGCCGACTGTGGTGGGGTATCCGATCATATCCACTTCATCTTTGACGGCAATTGGCACGCCGTCGAAGATGCTCAGCGGCTTGCCAGCCTTATGGCGCAATGTGGATTCGCGCGCCTGCCAGATGACATCGTTGCGGTAGGACGCGACCACAGCGCGTAATGCGGGCTTGGCTGCGTTGCTGGACTCGATGACGTCTAATATTTTTTTCGCCACTTCATCCGGCGTGGTTGTTCCTTCGCGGTATGCTTTGGCGTAATCGAATACGGTGGCGAAGTGAAATCCGCGCGATTCGATGATTGGCGCGTGGGGCAATTCTGTTTGCGGCACGGCGGAGTCTTTATCTGCAAGCGAGCCGGTGAAGTGAATCGGCTGCGGCGTTGGCGCTTCATCAATGATTTGTTTGCGCAGCCAATTGACGCCCGCGCTTTCAAATAAACTTGGGGTCAATAACCCGCCGAACGGTCCCTCGACAAGGGATACAAATAAACGTAATAACCCGCCTGAAAGATACGGAAGTTTAACGGATTTAAGGTCGTATTCATTGCTCATGGATTTACCTCACGCTATTGGCGGAGTTCAGAATTAAAACTTCCGACTCCTTTTTTAATTTAACCCAAGTTGCCACCTTTACCAGTTTTTTAGTTCTTTTGTCACGGATTACACGGATTTTCACAGATTTGAAAAAAATCCGTGCAAATCGGTGAAATCTGTGGCAAGGGCTTGAAATTTTCTTGCCGAGAAAACATGGTAGCAACTTGCGTTAATTTACCTAATCTTCAACACCTTCGACCCTTTAATTTTACCCCGCTTCATATCAATCAGCGCATAATTAGAATCTTGCAAATCGTATTCTTGAAATTCCGGTTTGAGGTTTGCTGTGGCTGCGCGTTGCAGAAGTTCGCGCGCGTCATCGCCTGTATTTACAACGAGGCAAGCACGTCATTGATGCGCGCTTCGATATGGTCTGTATTGTGCAGTCCGTTCCACGCAAGGATGACGCCGCCATTCTCCACTCGCGCGGCGCGGATGGGCAGGCTGTCTGGCGCGCCTTTGCTGCCCCAATTCTTTTCGATTTTTTCGATGCCAGATTTTGCCGCCCAATTGTCTCCGCGCTCTGCGACTTTTTTCCGCCAGCCTTCGAGCCATTCGTCGCTTAACTCAACTTGCGGCGGGAAATAAAATCCAATATATTGATATGAGATGCGGTCTTGATTCCCATTGCCCGTGATACGGATGCCCAATATAAGCGTGTAGGGCATTTCGGGTTTGAGCCAGCCATTGTAACTGGTGACTCTGGAAAGGTTTTCATAGATGAAAGGCGCTTTGAGCGGCGGTTGGACTTGTAGTTTATATTTTCCTGCTCTGAGAAAATCCTTTAATCCGCCAATCATCATCCGGTCACGAAAGTATAAATAAATGACGGATGCGATTACCATGGCGGCAAGGACGATACTTAAGTCTATAATCATGGTTTCTCCTGTTTCACGAGAACTGCTTCATTGCTTTGCCGGTATCGTCAGCGCCTTTGACACGAATTTATCCCGTCCCAAATTGCCTGTCGCCCGCGTCGCCCAATCCGGGCAGGATGTATGCGCGTTCGTTAAGGCGTTCATCAATGGCGGCGGTATAAATATCAATATCGGGGTGCGCGGTTTGCATCGCTTGGATTCCTTCCGGCGCGGCGATCAATCCAACATATTTGATTTTCTTCACGCCCCAGCGTTTGAGGATATCCGCTGTGGCGGTGGCAGAGCCGCCTGTTGCAAGCATGGGGTCTAAAATCAGGCAGACTGCCACGCGCGGTTGGATGGGAAGTTTGTTGTAATACTCAACGGGTTGGAGCGTATGTTCGTCACGATATAATCCAATGTGCCAGACTTCCGCGCTGGGCATTAATTCCCAAATTCCTTCCACCATGCCAAGTCCCGCGCGCAAAATGGGAACAAGCCCGATTTTTTCTTGCAGCTGGTATGCGGTCATTTTTTGCAGGGGCGTTTCGATTTCGACGGGGACGGTTTGCAGGTCGGCTGTCGCTTCGTAAGCTAGAAGCCCCGCAATCTCCCGGACAAGTTCGCGGAATTTTTTCGGTTCGGTGTTCTTATCGCGCAGGCGTGAAAGTTTGTGGGCGACCAGAGGATGGTTGGATGCGTGGACGTTGGACATGCGGGGATTCTCCTGTACAATTTGTTGTTCCTAATTATAGCCTTGAAATATAGGCATGTGGTATGTGACTTAAGCACTGTTTTTTTTGTTCAGGTCAACCTTAATTGGTTTACT
>DZBA01000215.1 GCA_022729775.1 Anaerolinea thermophila
AAAAGTTAAGGAGTAATACAATGGCTGTCATTTCCATGAAAGCCCTGCTTGAGAGCGGCGTCCACTTCGGACATCGCACCAACAAGTGGGACCCCCGTATGAAACCGTACATCTTCACTGAGCGTAACGGCATTCATATCATTGACCTGCAACAAACTGTCAAGTTGTTGAATCAGGCGTATAACCTTGTCCGCGATGCGGCTGCCAACGGCGGCACAGTCTTGTTTGTCGGCACCAAACGACAAGCGCAGGAAACCATCTCGGAAGAAGCAGCGCGCTGCGGAATGCCTTTTGTAACCGAACGCTGGATGGGTGGTATGCTCACCAACTGGTCAACCATGTCCAAGCGTATTCAGGAATTGGAACGCCTTGAAAAACTGCGTGATAGTGGCGAAATTAATCGCCTTACCAAAAAAGAAGGTTTGTTGATCGAACGCGAAATTACGCGCTTACAGACTCGCCTTTCCGGCGTGCGCGCCATGAAACGCCTTCCTGACCTGCTCTTCATCATTGATGTCGGACGCGAAGATGCTGCCGTGAGCGAAGCCAACCTGCTCAACATCCCGATTGTGGCGTTGGTGGATACAAACTGCAACCCGCAAAATGTGGATTATGTGATTCCTTCTAATGATGACGCCATTCGCGCCATCAAGCTTTTGGTTGCCAAAGTTGCCGATGCAGTGCTTGAAGGCAAAGCCATGCGCAAGGACGAAGAACCGGACCAATCAGAAGCGAAAGCCGAAGCGAAGCCCGCCAAGCGCGGCTCCCGCAAACCTGTTGTGGATACTGACCAAGAAGAAGTAAATGATAATGTCTTACTGGGCGAATCTACGCTGGCGAAGTTGAACGTTACCCGCAAGGAAGATGAAGTAGTGGCTGACGCTCCCGTCGCTGCTGATTCCGCTCCTGCTGCTCCTGCGAGCGCGGAATAAAACTCAATTAATATAATTTAGGAAAGTCAGGATAGTGATATGGAAATAACAACACAGATGATCAAGGAATTGCGCGCCGCAACCAACGCTCCGATGTTGGATTGCCGCAAAGCCTTGCAGGATGCCGATGGCAATTTCGACAAGGCAGTGGATTGGCTGCGCGAAAAAGGCATGGCAACCGCCGCAAAACGCGCTGACCGCGACGCTTCTAATGGCGTGGTTGAACTGTACTCGCACGGCGCCGGACGTGTCGGCGTGATGGTCGAAGTCAACTGCGAAACCGATTTTGTCGCCCGTTCTGAACAGTTCCGCAACCTCGCGCATGAGCTTGCTTTGCAGATTGCCGCCAGCGCGCCGAAATATGCTACTGTTGATCAAATCCCCGCTGCCGAACTTGAGCACGAAGCAGGCATTGCCCGCGCCCGCGCTCTTGAAGAAGGCAAGCCCGAAAAAATGCTCGAAAAAATCGTCGAAGGACGCATTGAAAAATATAAAGACGAAGTTTGCTTGATGCGTCAGGCGTATATCCGCGATGAGTCGCTCACCATCGAAAAACTTGTTTTGCAAAACGTTGCCGCCATTGGCGAAAACGTGATTATTCGCAGATTCCAGCGTTGGGAACTTGGCGAAAGCACAAAGCAGGAATAAAGATATTAAAGCCAGCCTTCGGGTTGGCTTTTTTTATATTACGGAGGCATGAATGGCTGAACTTAAATATAACCGCATCCTGCTCAAGTTGAGCGGCGAAGCATTGGGCGGCGAATCTGGTTTTGGAATTAACGTGCATGAAGCTGAATCAATCGCCAGCCGCATTAAAGAAGTGCGCGAGATGGGCGTAGACCTGGCTGTGGTGATCGGCGCGGGCAACCTGTGGCGCGGCAAGCAGGGCTTGGAACGCGGCATGGATCGTTCCACAGCCGACTATATGGGGATGCTCGCTACTGTGATGAATGCAATGGCGTTGATGGACGCGTTGGAGCGGCAGCATGTACTAACACGCGTGATGACAGCAATTGAAATGCGCGCCATTGCCGAGCCATACATCCGCCGCCGCGCGGTGCGTCATCTGGAAAAGGGGCGCGTGGTCATCTTTGGCGCCGGCACGGGCAATCCGTTTTTTTCCACAGACACAGCGGCAGCCTTGCGCGCGACAGAAATTGACGCGCAGGTGGTCATCAAAGCAACCAAGGTGGATGGCGTGTACGACTCAGACCCGAAGAAGAATCCAAACGCGAAAAAATTCGACCAGTTGGAATATATCGAGGTGCTGAATCGCAGGCTTGAAGTGATGGATAGCACGGCTATTTCCCTGTGTCGTGAAAATAATTTACCCATTCTTGTTTTGAACCTTTGGGACCCGAAAGCGCTTATCGGCGCATTGCGCGGCGAGGCAGTGGGGACGTTGGTGAAGTAATTTCATTTGGCTAAAGCGCGGAGTTCAAAGTCAAATGTCTTTGGACTCCGTTTTTTGTTAAACCCATAGCATAAATTCTTGTTTTAAGGTATCCTTAGCGACGTAAATATTTTCAGGAGGAAGACTGTGAGCCTTGATGAAGTTAAAGGACTATTGAAAGATGCCGAGACCCGTATGACCGGCGCAATTCATGCTCTTGTGGAAGACCTCGCGGGCATTCGCACGGGGCGCGCAAGCCCCGCGCTTGTGGAAAGACTTTCTGTTGATTATTATGGCACGCCGACGCATCTAAAGCAGCTTGCGTCTATCAGCGTGCCGGAACCGCGCACATTGATGATCAAACCCTTTGATGCTGGTTCCATTAAAGATATCGAAAAAGCGATTCGCGCTTCAAATCTTAATTTGAGCCCGAATTCTGACGGCAAGGTCATTCACCTGAACCTACCGCCGCTTGATGAAGAGCGTCGCCGCGACCTAGTTAAGCAGATGCATCATCGTCTTGAAGAATCGCGGATTGCGGTGCGTAACATCCGCCGCGATGTGCATAATGACCTGCGCGGTTATGAAAAAGAGAAACTCATCACCGAAGATGACTTGAAATACGGTGAAGAGGAACTCCAGAAGCTGACCGATAAGTTTGTTGAAGAAATCGCCAAACATGGTCATGCCAAAGAAAAAGACATCATGGAAGTGTAACCTCTTCTATACCTGTAATGACTGATACCCCCTTGAATGTCCCCGTTGATAAAATTCCCCGCCACGTTGCCATCATCATGGATGGCAACGGACGCTGGGCGAATCAACGCGGTTTGCCGCGCCTGGCTGGTCATAAAGCCGGGACGGAAAACCTGCGCCGTGTGATTCGCGCCACTGTCGAATTTGGCGTCAAGTACCTGACAATCTACGCCTTCTCTACAGAAAACTGGGGGCGTCCCCCTGAAGAAGTGCATGGTCTCTTGGGCATTCTCCAGGATGTCATTGACCGTGAATTGAATGAACTAAATCAGGAGGGCGTTCAATTGCGTCATATTGGGCGGTTGGAACGCTTAAGCCCAAGCCTGCAAGCCAGAGTCTTGAAAGCGATTGACCTGACCAGAAACAACGACCGATTGATCTTGAATATTGCCTGGAATTACGGGGGGCGTGATGAAATTGTCTGTGCCATCCAAAAAATTATCAAAGATGGCATCGCGCCAGATGATGTGACCGATAGCCTTGTGGGAAAGTATATGTTTACAGCTGGCGCGCCCGACCCGGATTTGGTCATACGCACTTCGGGCGAATTGCGCGTGAGCAACTTCTTGATTTGGCAGACCGCTTATTCCGAGTGGTATGTCACCCCCACTTTTTGGCCCGACTTTGACCGTGAGGAATATCGGCGCGCGCTGGAAGCCTTTGCGCAACGCGATAGACGCTACGGAAAGGTATCTTCTGAACTTGAAGGCTCCAATGCGTAGAAGAACACTCTCGGCGCTGGGGTTGGCGGCAATCGGGTTGCCTGCCATTATCTTTGGCGGTGTCCTTTATTTTTTCTTGATGGGAACCTTTTTGATCGGCGCAGCATGGGAATATGTGTATTTATTTCGCGCGGTCAAACTCCAACCCCAACTTTATATCACCGTCGGCGGCGTGACGTTAATCACCTTGACGCGCGCATTCTTCCCTCAATATGCCCTGCCTGTATTTGAAGCAGCTGTCTTGGCTGCATTGGCATATCATCTTTTCGATTACGAGCGCGGCAGGGATCAAGCCGCGCTTGATTTTTCTATCACTGTCGCGGGGCTGGCGTACATCGGCTGGATTGGCTCTTACCTTTTCGACTTGCGGAATCTTCCCGATGGCGGGTGGTGGTTTATGGTTGTCATGCCTTCGCTCTGGCTTTCAGATTCAGGCGCATACTCCATCGGCGTTGCTTATGGAAAACATAAACTCGCGCCGCGTTTGAGTCCCAATAAGAGCTGGGAAGGATATGCCGCGAGCGTGTTCACCGGAACGATTGGTGGAATTTTTTTCGCGTATGTGTACTCCACTTATGGAAATTTGAATGGCGATATTACCCTGCTGCAAGGCGCGGCGCTTGGCTTTTTGATGGGCGCGCTGCCGACTTTGGGCGATCTCGGTGAGAGCATGATCAAACGTCCTTCGGGGCTGAAAGATTCAAGCGATGTCATCCCCGGGCATGGTGGATTTTTCGACCGCGTTGACTCTTGGCTGTGGGGCGCCATGATTGGGTATTATTTTATAGTGTGGTGTATTCTTAAATAAAGCCCTAAAGGACTGATAAACTTTAGGGCTTTTTTGTAAACATAAATAACGGAGGTTATGATGAGTAAAGTCCTTGGCGCTACCCCCACCCGCAACCTCGCGCTTGAACTGGCGCGCGTGACAGAAGCCGCAGCGATGCTGGCTGGTCGTTTCATGGGACGCGGAGATAAAGAAGGCGCAGACCAAGCCGCTGTCAATGCAATGCGTCTTGTCCTTGGCACTGTGGATATGGACGGTGTCATTGTGATCGGCGAAGGGGAAAAGGATAAAGCGCCGATGCTGTTCAACGGCGAGAAAGTTGGTAATGGTTCAGAGCCGGAAGTGGATGTGGCAGTAGACCCGATTGATGGCACGCGCCCGCTTGCTTTTGGGCGCTCAAACTCCATCGCCACTGTTGCGATAGCCCCGCGTAATACCATGTTTGACCCCGGCCCGTTTTTATACATGAATAAAATTGTCGTCGGTCCAGAAGCGAGCGGCAAAATTAACATCGAGTGGTCTATTACAGATAACTTGAAGGCGATTGCAAAAGCCAAAGGCAGGGAAGTGGAGGATTTGACAACCATCATTTTAGACCGCCCGCGTCATGATGACATGGTTGCTGAGATTCGCAAGGCAGGCGCGCGTATTCGCCAAATCCCTGATGGTGATGTGGCGGCGGCGCTGATGACCGCCTGGCCCGATTCTGGCGTGGATGTCCTTTTTGGCATTGGCGGCACCCCGGAAGGCGTCATTGCCGCGTGCGCGTTGCGCGCCATGGGCGGTGAAATTCAAGGCAAGTTATTTGCGCGTGATGAAGACGAGTTGCGACGCGGACGCGATGCAGGGTATGATTTCGATAAAGTGTTGACGATGAACGACCTCGTTGCCTCTGAGGATGTTTTCTTTGCCGCAACCGGCATTACTGATGGCGAGCTGCTCAAAGGCGTGCGTTATTATGGCAATCACATCACAACCGAAAGCCTTGTCATTCGCGGCTTGACCGGCACCATCCGCCGTATCAACGCCACACACAGCGTTGATAAATTGCACAACTTGAGCGCGCTCCATTACTAACGGCGGGATGTCAAAACGTTAGCTATTTAACTGATGTTACGCACTGTCATTTCGTGTGAAGCGAGAAATCCTGTCCTGCTACAAAGGATTTCTCCTCGCTTCGCTCGTCGAAATGACAACGCCAAGGTGAGTTATTTAACTCACCTTATGCGCGCCGTTCCGAAGGTTTAATAAAGAGAAAACCTTCGGAACGGCGCGCAATATCGGTTACTTAAGTAA
>DZBA01000216.1 GCA_022729775.1 Anaerolinea thermophila
CAATATATTTTAAGGATGCTGTTTATGGGCGTTTGGGATGATTTACGTCGTCAGTCGTTCGATCAACGTCAGCGGCAGGCGAATATGCTGGAGCGGGCGGCTTGGCTCCGCGATACGGGAGAGTAGTATCTCTGCCGCCAGCCTGCCTGATTCGTCCAGGTTTTGACGGATGGTTGTGATGTCCATGTGATCTGCCATATCAATATCGTCGAAGCCGATGACCGCCATATCTTCTGGGATGCGGATTTTTAACTGTCGCGCGACTTTCATCACGCTTGCCGCTTGAATGTCTGAGGCGGCAAAGATTGCGGTTGGCGGTTTGGATAGGGTTAGCAAGTGATATGCAGCCTGGCGGGATTCATCCTGTGAGTAGGATGCCTGAACAATATATTTTTTTTGCAGGGAAATATCCGCGCTTGCCAGCGTTTCTTTGAACCCTTGTAAACGTGATTTGACGGGATGAATGGCATATCTCTCAGGCGGCTCGATATCTCCCAAAAAAGCGACCCTTGTATGCCCCTTTTCAATCAGGTGTTTTGCAACCAAGTGCCCGCCTTGAACGTCATCAATGGAAATATTATTTAATCTTGGGTGGGCATATTCAATCAGCACGGTTTCCATGCTGTTATCGTGCAGGCGCAGCGCGTCTTTTTCCTCGATGGCAAGCGACATAATTATCAACCCGTCAATGTTGCGCATAATGGGGATTGAAGATGTATAGGCTTGCAGGTGTTCCACCGAGTCAACAGGGTAGATGACCAGCTCGTAATTTGCCTTTGACAACGCAGCAACGACTCCGCGCAGGCGTTGGACAAACGATGGCGCGGTGAAATAGGGCGTCAATACGCCAATGCGGTTGGTGTTCTTCATCGCGTGCGCGCGCGCTTCCGCTTTGGGGATAAAGCCCAATTTATCTATTGCGGATATGACACGCCTGCGCGTCTCGGGGTTCACCTTGTCCGGCGCGTTTAATACGCGCGAGATGGTCGAGATACTCACGCCCGAAGTTTTGGCGACGTCGTAAATGTTGGGGATACGTTTTTTTTGCATAGTTTTATGAAAGCGCTTTCAGTTTAGCATACCCCCGTATAAAATGCAATAATCTTATTTTGCAACGGAGTCCAGAAGTTCTACTTCTGGACTCCGTTTGAAAGTCGGACTTTTTGAATGGCTTTTTCGCTTTCCGCGTCGAAGATGTGGAACTTGTCCATATCCAGAATGACGTCGGTTGAATGTCCTACGCGTAAATGCGAGCGCGGGTCAACGCGACCGACGAATGTATTTTTCCCGCTGACAAGATACAGCAAAGTTTCATTGCCCATCAATTCGGTCACGTCCACCTTGACGTTAATCTTCTCGCCAGTGATATTGGTGGGGGCGAATTCGGGGTCGTGGATATTCTCGGGGCGGATTCCAAAGATCACGCGTTTTCCATCCATGCCTTGATAGGTTTT
The DNA here is from genome assembly GCA_022729775.1 of Anaerolinea thermophila. Lineage (GTDB taxonomy): Bacteria > Chloroflexota > Anaerolineae > Anaerolineales > Villigracilaceae > Villigracilis. The sequence continues at coordinate 1,455 of DZBA01000216.1, forward strand.
TGCCAAAGCGGATGGAATCTTCACTTTGAAATCTTCCGTGTCCACGAAGACGTTGCCGCCTTCGACGGTGATCTTGGCGGGGAAGAAGTTCATCGCGGGCGAGCCGATAAAGCCAGCCACGAAGAGATTCGCGGGATGATAGTATAACATCTGCGGCGTGTCGAGTTGCTGCAAGTCGCCTTTGTTGATGACCGCGATACGCGTCGCCATCGTCATCGCTTCGGTCTGGTCATGCGTGACATAGATGAAGGTGGTTTGCAAACGCTGGTGCAGTTTGCTGATTTCGGCGCGCATTTGCACGCGCAGTTTCGCATCGAGGTTCGAGAGCGGCTCGTCGAACAGGAAGACCTTCGGCTCGCGGACGATGGCGCGCCCGACGGCGACGCGCTGGCGCTGTCCGCCGGAGAGCTGGCGCGGCTTGCGGTCGAGATAATCGGTGATGCCGAGAATTTCGGCGGCTTCGTTCACGCGGCGTTTGATTTCCTCTTTGGGGGTCTTGCGCAGCTTCAAGCCAAACGCCATGTTATCGTAAACGGAAAGATGCGGATATAACGCATACGATTGGAAGACCATGGCTATATCGCGGTCTTTCGGCGCGACATCGTTCACCACGCGGTTGCCGATGAGAATCTGCCCATCGGTGATGTCTTCTAATCCAGCCAGCAGGCGCAGCGCGGTTGTTTTTCCGCAGCCTGAGGGACCGACCAGCACAAGGAATTCCTTGTCTGCAACTTCGATGTTGAGTTTCTTGATGATCGTTAAATCGCCGTATCTTTTTACAACGTCCTTATATGTAACACTTGCCATGGTAACCTCCAATCAGAATATGTATAGTGACTCTATTATAAATCTGATTGTTCTTTTTGTTGCAACCACTTTTGCCTGCTATTTTTTTATATTTCTGCCTAAATAAAAAGCAGCCGGGTGAGCGGCTGCTTTTTATTTATTCTATGTTTCAACAATTAGGCTGTAATCTTATTCCCCATCCCCGCCTGATTCTGGTTCTCCTTCTGGTTGACCGCCGTCTGTAGGCTCGCCGGTAGATTCTTCATTGCTTTCACTCTGAATCTCCTGCGTAATATCGTCAACCATTTCGTCAATGGCTTCATCCGTAATTTCATCGGCGCTTGGATCTGTATCACCGTTTTCATCCGCGGAATTTTGCAGGTCTTCCTCGGGAGTCGGCACATCTTCTGATGGGGGCGCTAAAGAAGTTAGCCCGGCATCCTTGATTTCGCTAATGGGCAGGTCGCATCCGCACATTTGATGTGCCTGAGTCAGAAAACCGTTTGCTTGTTCTGTTGATATTTCCATCACGTTTGGCATACCGGGAAGCGGAACCATGCCCGTGACATCCACTTGCTGACCTTCTGTCAGGCTTAGGGTCTGGTCACCTTTGACAAAGTTACACTCGCCGCTGATGCACGTCGCCGTCATAACCGGGGGGTTTGTGGTGGTATCGAAACTTACCCGTACAGTGGAGCCAACCACGCCGCTTAATTGTTTGTTGGGAGTCTCAATTGCGAAAACAGATCCTTCAGGTAATTTGCCGTTGTGTTCAACTGCGGCGGAGCCGTTTATTAAGGCAAGGATGGTAATTGGTTGACCGGCTTTGAATGCCAGTTTTTTCACCAACATCACTGATTTCTGGTCGAGAACCACCATTGACAGCGTATCTCGATACAGGGCAACAATGCCATCTGCGCCAGTGCGGATTTCTGCGCCAACGCCAACTTTTTGTCCTACCTGGGCGGGGGCAAACTCTCCGCCGACACTTTCTCGGATTTCAACTTGTCCTTTGACCAAAGAAATATGAAGCATGGGCGGTGTTTTTTCAACCGGCTCGGGCGTTGCTGCTGCGGCTTCGGTAGCAGCTGGCGCTTCGGTTGCGGCAGACGGTGCCTCTGTTGCAGCAGAGGGAGCCTCAGCAGCCGGGGCAGGCGCGCTGCCTCCGCATGCTGCGACTGCGAACATGATAACCAGCAAAATGCTTGCAAATGCAAATGACATCTTTTTCATTATTCATTACTCCTTATTTACACAACTTGACAATAGGATTGACTTTTTACGTGGGCAATTTTTTTTATTAAAACAAGCCTCCTTTTAGGCGCGCGCTCATAATTTGTTGCGCTTGTAATTTATTATATGCTCTTTATGGTTTCTTGAACTAATCAATTAGTCGTGATTGATTATGAAAAAGGGTCGTTTAGAGTGTGAAGCAAATCCCCCGCTGGATTATTTTGACTCAGGGCGCGGAATTAACATGAAAGCCATGTTGATTCCGCGCCCCGTTTGTTAGATTACAGTGAGATCGTTTTGCCCGTCTGCGCTGATTCGACCAGGGCGAGGATGGCGGCGATATTGGCGCGGCTGTCGGCGAGCGATACGCGCGGCGCTTTGCTGTGTTGAATTGCGTCGCACATATCGTCTACTTCGCCCATGTACAACATGCCGCCTTTGATTTTTATCTTCTCCGCTTTGTCGCCGCGCATGAGCAGGATTTCGGCGTTGCGGTCGGGTTTGAATGGAGACGGAATTGTCAGGGATGCCTCTGTGCCGACGATTTCGATCAGCGTGCGGAAGGGGGATTTGAAGCCGCTGTCGAATTGGGCGTGGATTCCGCCCGCGAACTTCATCTGCCCATAGAACGATTCGTCCACGCCGCTTTCACCCGTCGCCTGCCAGCCAAAAACTTCGAGCGGTTCTGTCCCGACGATCATCCGCGCGTATGAGATGGGATAGCAGCCCACATCCCAAACGCTGCCGCCGCCCATTTCTTTATTGAGTCGAATATCGCCCTCGCGGTTCAATGTGAAGGTGAACGCGCCTTTGATGAGTTGAATCTTGCCCAACGCGCCGCTGTCTACGATTTCCTTCACTTTCAGGGTTAGCGCGTGGTGGCGGTACATGAAGGCTTCGGCAAGGACTTTACCGCTTTCCTGCGCGGCGCGGGTCATTGCGTCCACATCGGCGAGGGTGAGCGCGAAGGGTTTTTCGCACAGCACATGCTTGCCCGCTTGCAAGGCTTTGATTGTCCACTCGGCGTGCAGGTGGTTGGGCAGGGAATTGTAGATGACGTCAATTTCCGGGTCGGCGAGCAGGGCTTCGTAACTGCCGTGCGCGCGCGGAATTTTCCACTCGCGGGCGTAGGCTTCGGCGGAGGAAAGGCTCCTCGAAGCGACAGCCAGCAGTCGGGTGCGTTTGGAGGTAGTCAGGGGGCGAATTAACGCCTGATTGATTCGCGCAGTCGAGAGCAATCCCCAGTTAAGTTGTTTTTCCATTTGAACTCCTTTTTAAAAGAATGATGACCGCGCCAAGCAGGATCATCATAAAAACGATGTTGAGCGACAACCCGCTTTGCAACCCGAACAGGTCGCTGCCCCAGCCAATGAGCCAGGGACCGACAAGCCCGCCCAGCCCCGCGAATGTGAAAAGCGTTCCGAGGATGGTGTTTCCGTTTTCGGTGTGGATGTCGGAGACGGCGGCGGTGATGGTGGGGAAGATGATGGAGAGGAAGAAGCCCGTCAGCGGCAAAAGGAAAAAGGTTTCTTTTGCGCCAAACAACCCGAGGGTGAGGAAGACCAGCCCGCCGAGGGTCATGAAAAGAATCGAGCGCAGATACCCAATGCGCTGGACGAAGAAGCCGCCGACCAGCCGCCCGACCATGATCATGGCGAAAAAGAGCGATAACGCCTGACTGCTGGCTGTGACCGAGACCCCGCGAATTTCTTGCAGGAAGGTCACCAGCCACGAGCCCATCCCAATTTCTGCGGCGACATAGAAACAGATTGCCGCGTAGAACCAGGGCAAATCTCCCTTGAAAGCAATTTGCGGGATGTGGCGAAAGTCAATTTGTGATTTTTCCTCTGCTTTGGGAAAGCGCAGGAAGAGAAAGATGATCGCAAACAACGCCACCAGAACCAAGTCCCAGCGGTAGACGACGCGCCATGAAATGCTGAGGCTCAACAGCCAGCCCGCGAAAAGCGGCGCGAGCAGAGATCCCAGCCCGTGCAGGACAGACATCAGGTTGAGGTAAAGCCCCTTGCGTTCGTGATGCAGGCTGACGATGATGGCGTTGGGTCCGAGTTCGAGCGCGCCCAATCCCATGCCGACGATGAAAATGAACATGAATAGAAGGGGGGCGGAACTGACCGCGCTGTATCCGCCGACGCCGACAGCCAGAAAGAATCCCGCCAGCAGGATGACGCTTTTCAGCCCGAAGCGGTCGGCGAGAATTCCTGTGATGAGGGTGGCGATGAGAAAGCCAAGATATTCGCCGAAGAAGATGTTGCCGCCTGTGCCGTAGTCGAAACTCAACTCGGCGAGCATGGCGGGCAGGGTGGGACCCTTGAGGTTATCGGTGAATCCGAAGACGAAGAAGGCGAGAAAACAGCCCGCGGTTAGAAGCAGGATTGTGGTTTTTGACGGTTT
>DZBA01000217.1 GCA_022729775.1 Anaerolinea thermophila
GTTTTACACCATTACCTCTTCTTTGTTCTAATCCAGTTAGCGGAAACTAAAGTTAAAGTATATGCTTTTTTAAGATGAAGTTCAAGCAGTTATAAATACAAGAACTCCCGTTGATGATTCGACGGGAGTTCTTCAAAAATTGGATATTGAAAAAAATTATGGCACGGGCGTGACGGTATCGTACACCACAACAGACGAAAGCAGCCAGCCTTCCATGCGGCGTCCCTGCACGGTGACGAAGACTCGTACCCATTGAATCTCGTTGACCGTGCGCGTCTCGGTTTGCACTTCGACAACGGTTCCGTTTTCCAGTGTCATAATATATTTCCCATTTGGCGTTTGACGCAAGTTCGCGCCGCCTTCTTCAGTGCTGATCGTCCCCAGCATGGGCGCGGGCGTGTTGGTGCGCGTGGGCGTTGCGCTGGGCTGGCTGGTCGCCACAGGCGTGGATGTGTTGCCCGTTGCCGTGGGAAGAGTTGCGCTTGCTTTTATCGTTGGCGATGATGCCGGCGTTTTGCTTGGTGTTAACGTGATGGTGGGAGAGCCATCCGGGGTGGCAGATGAAGCGACGCTTGGCGTGGGGGATGGCAGCGGCGTGTTTGTGAGGGTGGAGGTCGGCGTAAAACTTGGGGTGGTGGATGGAATTGGGGAGGGGATAAAAAGCGTGGGCGTTTCGGGCGCGCTGGTTTGAGAATCCGCAGCGGGGGGAATTCCCGCTCCCATCAAGAGAATCAACGTCCCAATGAGGAAGAGCAGGGTGATAACGCTGACGATGATGCCCACAGCAGAAGGGCGAAGTTTCAAGACGAACAAGGTTATCAACCCAAGCGCGCTGGCAAGCGCAAAATGCACCGCAAAGACCAGCAGACCCTGGGTCCAGATTCCTTCCACGCCGGAGCCAAGCCCAAAACCGCCGGCATTGATGGGCAGGTAAAACGAATAGGCGATGATGATGCTCGGCAGGAAGGGTTTGTCTTCGGAGCGCGCGAAGGATGCGACAAGCGTAACCGCGCCAATCGAAAGGACAACCAGCGCGGGAATCCACAGCCGCGCGTGAATGAATACATTACTCAACGTAATGGGAAGGAAAAGCCGCGCGGCAAAGCCGGTTAGCAATCCGCCGAGAAAAACGATGACGCCGCTGATAAATAGCGCCATAAGGGTTTCAAAGAAAAAGCGCGGCGAGCCGGTGAAGATGGCAAGCAGAAACGCCACCCACGGGGTCATCAACGGCGTGACGAGAATGCCGAGTAAAAGCACGGCTTGTGAATCGAGCAGGAAGCCAAGCCCCACGATTGCGCCGCATACCAGCGAGAAGACGAATAATTCAAGGGAAGGGTACGCGCGCTGCGAAAGGGACGCGATGAGCGCGGCTTGTCCCTCAGCGTCGGTGGGGAACATCTTCTGCCGCGCGGCGCGCCTGCGACGCGCAGCCGGAAGACCCTGCAAAGGGTCTGGCTGTGGTTTTTTGTCATCTGTTGGGATGATGGGGTCGAGGGACATATTCGATAATTATACCCGTATGTTTATTCATCGGCGGCGCGTTTGGAAATATGCGCGCCGAATAGAAATTTGAAAAATAGCGGGGCGCGTTTTTGAAGCAGGCTCAAGACGGCAAGCGAAATCAATACAACCGCGACGGGCGTGAGAAGTTCCCAAAGCGCGGAGTCTGCCAGACCGGGGATGTAACGCGACATCCACGCCATGAATGTAAAGATGACGGCGGGATGAAGCAGATAAATTCCCAGCGAATATTGGTCTCCCCATGACGCTAATATTGGATGTTGCAGGAGTTTCCATTCGCTGAGTGAAAGCGCCGCCATGCCAATGGCAAATGGAATCGTGCCGAGCAGGAATTGATGGTCGTATGCCGATATTTCATATTGACTGTATAGAAATTTTGCCTCGAAAATTTGCGCGCCCGTGCCAAACACAATCAATAAAATCGAAACCCATTTGTTGGGATATCCTTTTTGAAAAAATAAAAAGCCGAGATAAAGAAAGGGAATCGAAAGCCAGTTGCGCGCGACTTCGTAATCGAGCGGAAAGCCGATATCGAACATCGTGTATGACCCTGCCAGCAGCGCGACGATGATAGCCGCAAGGGAGGCTATGGGCAGCAGGATTTTTATATTGTAGTGATGACAGAAAGAAATGAATAAATACCCAAACATCAGCGAAGGCAAAAACCACAAGTGCGAGAAAAGCCCAAAGTAGATAAAGGTCGGCGAGGTGATTAATTTTAGCAGGGTGGTGAGGTTGTGATTCATTACAACGAATGGGGAGTAAATCAACACCCATAGCAGGAATATCCAAATCAAACGCTCGACAGTGGGCAGGACGTCTAATCGTTTTGTCTTTGAATATTTGAGCGCGAGAAAATATCCGCTGATAATGAAGAAAAACGGAATCGCCCAGCGGCTCATCAGGCGCAGCCCGACGGCAACATCGCGTGGAAGGCTATCGTAGCGCAGGTGCAAAATCACCACGAACAGCGCGGCAAACAGGCGGAAGGTATCTACAGATTGGTTGCGTTTTTTTTGTTCTGTCATGGGAGTCATGCCCAAATTATACAGCAGGGATGTTTTACTCTGCGCTTTCGGCGCAGCGGAATCCGCGACTCAAGCCGGCGGAGTCGGGTTCGTGCTTGAAGCGCTGGTATGTTTCGATGCCGTTGTAACGCGCGTCATACGCGCCGCTGCGCATGGCGCGCTCGATGCCCGTCTCGGGTCCAGTGGGATTTTTGTATGGCGAGTATTTGTAATAATTGTCGTCGAACCAATCCGCGACCCATTCGCGCACGTTGCCGGACATGTTCAACACCCCATACGGACTCGCGCCCAGTGGATAGCGATATGCGGAGATTGGTTCTCCTATCCGCGCTTCTTGAAAATTTACCAAACTTGGGTTGGGATATTCTTCGCCCCAGGGATAGGTGCGCGTGTCTGTTCCGCGCGCGGCTTTTTCCCACTCCGCTTCGGTGGGCAGCCGGCGTCCCGCCCATTCGCAGTACACTTTTGCGGTGAACCAATTCATATAAACGACGGGATGATCCCGGTATGCCCACTTTCCATAATAAGGGTTGAGACGCAGCACCGGCAGCGGACATGCGCCTGCTTCCACGCATTTTTTATACATGGCGTTGGTCACTTCCACTTGATCCATCCAAAACGCATCGAGATACACCGGATGTTTGAACCTGCGCGGGTGCGTGGTTTTTGTTCCTCTTCCCATGATGAACTCGCCTTCCGACACGTGCATTTGAGTCATCCCATCCGCGCTTGAAATTTTTGTCTTAACAGCAGGGCGCGGGCTTCGCATCCCAAAATCAAACGCGGCGATTTCCGAGCGAAGCCCCTGCCTGGATATTGTTCCGCTTTGCGCCGCTTTCCAAACCCGCAGCAGAATATCGAGATTCCAAAATGCAAACCCAAAAGATAGGATGAGCAGCGCCAGCGCGACCCAACTAAAAAATTTCTTGACCAAGCCAACTCCTTATGCTTTCAAAAGATGAAGGCGTATTTTACATCCATTCTTTGCCCTTCTTCTTTCTTCTCTCTACGCGCGCCTTCCTGCCCTTCACCATCAACTTTTGAATCCACGCGACCAAAGGCTCAGGCGGAAGATACTCAATCAACTTCCACGTTTCCATGCCGCGTTTTTCCAGCGCCGCATTCGCGGCTTTGATTCCCGTCGCGCAGGCGCGTTCCAAAAAGAAGGACGGCATTTCATCCCGCACCCAATCGCCCGCGCAAAACAAATTTTCCCATTGGGTTTCAACGCCCAAATGTTTTTCTTTTGCAAAAACTTGCGGCAGGGTGTGAATCTCCGCGTTGCGCTGCAAGTGCTGTTTGATGAGATGTCCGCGCAGTTCGGGGAAGGTTTGCTGCACTTCGGAAATGGATTTGGCAAGCAGGGTTGCTTCGGGCAGCGCGAGCGTTTCATCGGGTCCGTAGATGTGCGCCTCGAGCGCGCTGCCGCCCGTCTCACGCGACCAGCGGCGATACGGGTTATACAATCTATCGAGCCAGAAAAAATTATGCAAAATCGAATCGCCCGTAAAGATTCCCGCTTCGGGCATTTTGTTCGGTTTTGTGTCGAACCACAAGCGCACAATCGCGTTGGACAATGAACGGGGGAAAAGTAAATTTTCGACTTCGCCGCCAAAACTCGCCCGCAGGATTTTTTGCGCGGAGTTGGAATCCGTCGCCAGGATGATTTGACTCGCGCGGAGAGTTTCCTCGCCCGAAGTTGATTCCCGCGTGACGAGCCAATCGCGTTCTTCTTTCTTAATTCGAGTCACTCTCGACCCAAGTTGAATCTCCCCGCCAAGATTTTTTATCCGCTCGCCAAGCGGTTCGGTGATACTTGTGCCGCCATCGTCGGGGAGATAGGAAAACATCCACGCGTCGCGGCGCAGCAAAGTGTAAAAACGTAAAAATGAAATGAAGCCCGAAATCGAAACTTCATCGGGATGGGAGGAAAGTCCGTTGCGGGCGAGACCGAGGAAAAAAGATTTCAGCGCGGGCGACCAACTGCGAGTCATGCTGCCGAGCGTCATTCCTTCCATCGGTTGATTCTCTGCCAGCGGGTCAATGCCGACCGCCATGATGAGTCCCGCCCAGACGCTGAACAGCGCGGGCAGTTCGTTCAATCCAAGCACGGCGAGAAAATACGGGCGGAAAAATAATTGCAGGTAATGAAAAGGCGGCGGGATGAATGAGCGGCGCATGGCAGAGCCGACGGGGATGTGCCATGTATTTTTGTATGTGCGGTAAATCCATTCTTCTTCCTGCGCGGGGACGAAGACAGGGCGCAGGTTGTGACGCGCGAGCATGGCTTGCAGGTTGCGATACTGCGACCAGATTCCATGCACGCCATGTTCGAGTCGAAAGTTATACTCGCCGACTTGAAGCATATCGCCGCCGCGCAATCTTCCGCCCAGATATTTTTCATCCGCTTCGAGGACGAGCGGTTTCAATCCGCGCTCAGCGAGATGTAATGCCGCGCTTAAGCCAGCCACTCCACCGCCGATGATGATGACATCACTCATGCGGAAAACCTTTTGGTACACGGATTACACTGATTGCACGGAAAAGTACGGATTTTCTCTTTTAAAGAGAATCCGTGTGAATCCGTGTGACACCTGCACTGCGCGCACACCTGCCCTTGCGGGCGGTGCAAGGGGGCGCAAGTGTCCGTCAAATCCGTGTACAAGCCTTTTTTACCCTGGAGCATAACCACTCAAATCCACGCCGCGAATCCGCTCGCGGAGATATTCCAGCGGACGCGCCTGCATGAGCGACGGTTCGGCATAGCATTGCTGAAAACACGAGACGCACGAGGTCGGCGCTTGACCGTATTTTTCGCGCGCGATTTTCCACGCTTCATCCCACGTGTCCACGTCAAGCAGATTCACCGCCAGCCCACCCTGCTCACCGCCCGCTTTTTCCATCGGTCGGCAGGGATACGCCAGCCAGCCGTCGGGCATAATGCGCGGCGCGAGAGTCGGATAACATTCGTAAGGCGTTTGGTCCATTAACATTTTTAGATAGGACATGCTTCCCAAAATAAATCCGCCGCGTTGTTTGATTTCAATCACTTTCTCGATGAAGGTTTTGTATTCGGGTGAAGTCGCCAATTCATAGCGCGGAAGATTATTCACCGCCTGCGGGGAAAGCGACAACCAGATTTTATGTTCCGCGCAAAATTGAATCAAACTATCCATGTGCGGCAACGTCTCAGGCGTAATCACCGCGTTGAGCGATAACTGAAAGCCGTGAGTCTTTTGCAGTTTGGCTGCCGCGCGGACGTTGTCAATGACGTTCTTGGCATAGACGTTCGGTAAACTTACTAAATTTAATGCGCTCAAATCAACGGAGTC
>DZBA01000012.1 GCA_022729775.1 Anaerolinea thermophila
AGCGAGTTGATGATTTGCGTCACGCTGTCGGCGGCGGGCTTCTCTACAATGTAATGCTTGTTGAACAAGCGGCGCAGTTTATCGTGCAGCGCTTCCGCAGCCATCACGTTCACGCCGTTTTCATTCGCCCACTTTGCCACGCTCCCATCGGCGGGGACTTCTTTCACCTTGCCTTTTTCATCTTCATAAGTCGTCGTCTCGCGATTCATCGCGCGGAACTCTGCAAACCAGGTTTCGTGGAAAGTCGTATACAGCGCATTCAAAATCGTCGGGGTCGTGTCGCGCAGATTCAACTCGCGCGAGAGCATTTCAACGTCAGCGGATGAAATATCCGCCATCGCGATTTCCAAATGGAAGTCGGGATTCTGTCCGCGAATGGTCGCGCCGCCACCCAAGCCCACCACGTTAATCTTCGACTTGAATTTTGTCTTCAACCCGATGACGCTTTTCTTCGTATCCGAAGCGACATCGTCAAAGCCGTATTCGTTGTGCATATCGAGGACAAGCACAGAAGCCTTGTTGTGATTCATCAAGCCCGCGAGGACAAGCCGCGTCAAAAACGATTTGCCCGTGCCAGTCGCGCCGAACACGCCCGATGAACGCTGCACGAACTTATCGAGGTTGACGCACACGGGATGTCCCTGCTCGCGGGTGTAACCGATGATGAAATTGCCATCTTTATCGGGGTCACCGAAAATCCCCGCGATGTGTTCAGGCTTTGCCATCTCGACGGGCGTATGGTGCGGCGGGACTGTCTTCACGGGAATCGGATTCGGGTCAACGGGATTCTCCACCTTCCAAAGCGGATACGCGGGCGAATCCAATGCGGGACCAATATCCTGCATCAGCGCGGGGAGAATTTCCAAATTCGTATAAAGAGTCTGCCCGTGAAGCGCCTGCGCAATTTTGGGCGGAAAGCGTTCTTCGGTCTGCTCATCTGCAAAGCGCGGATCAGTTGCGCCGAGTTGAATATCGGTCACAAGTCCGTAATAACGCCAGTTTGAATTTTGCATGACGACAAACGCGCCTTCCTGAACTTCCTGCGCCTTGACAGTCAACCGCGCGCGGAACGATTCTTTAAGTCCGCCGCTGACGATATATCCGATGGATTCGTTTTTGTTCATAAATTCGCTCCTTGTCATTGCTCCAAGTTTACCCCGTCCCGCGCATTTTGTGTACATTTGTTCTGATAAGTATGCACGCAAAACATGCCAGGGATGGATTCGAACGCTTCGCGTCCTGACTTTCGAGGCAAAATCGGGAGATTTTGCAGTCCCAGGTGACAACCTTTGCGTGCACACTCTGATAGCAACGTGACTGTCGCTGTCACGCTCCAAGCATGACCTACGTTTTCACCATCTCGGCAGGCTCAAATACTCGGCGGTAAAAACCACAGGCAAGCCCATAAATTCGCATACAAACCGTAGGACATTCCTTTCCCCATGCGGGTATAATTTATCATATATGTCCATTCTCACCAACAAACACATCCTGCTTGGCGTCACAGGCTCGATAGCGGCGTATAAATCCGCAGACCTTGCCTCCAAGTTGACTCAGGCGGGCGCGCAAGTAGATGTCATCCTCACCGGTGCCGCGCAAAAATTCATCACGCCGCTCACCTTTCAATCGGTGACGGGATGCCGCGCTTATGTGGATGCAGACCTGTGGGGGAATGAAGCGCATGTTTTACACGTCACGCTCGGAAAAACCGCAGACCTTATTGTCATTGCGCCATGCACGGCAAACACCATTGCCAAACTTGCAAACGGCAGCGCGGATGATTTATTGAGCATCACATCGCTCGCGGCGACTTGTCCCATGTTGATTGCGCCCGCAATGGATGGTGGAATGTTCGACGCGCCCGCAACGCAGGAAAATCTCGCGCGGATAAAATCGCGCGGCGCGGTGGCGGTCGGTCCCGCGCAGGGACATCTCGCATCGGGGTTGAGCGGCGCAGGTCGCATGATCGAACCCGCAGAAATTTTTGGTCATATCAGAATCGCATTGGGGCGCGGCGAAAGACTCGCGCGCAAAAAAGTTGTAGTCACCGCGGGCGGCACGCAAGAAGCGCTCGACCCGGTGCGCATCATCACCAACCACTCATCGGGCAGACAGGGATACGCGCTGGCGCAAGCCGCGCTCGACGCGGGCGCGGAAGTTTGCCTCATCACCACGCCCACATGCTTAACCCCGCCCGTTGGCGCGCGCGTGGTTCACGTCAAAAGCGCGGAAGAAATGTTGAGCGCGGTTTTGAACGAATCCGCCGACGCGCTCATCATGGCGGCTGCGGCTGCGGATTTTCGTCCGAAGCATGTTGCAAAAGAGAAGATGAAAAAACGCGACGGCATTCCGCAAATCGAATTGGAATCCGCGCCCGATATTTTGAAGACGCTCTCGAATGTCAACGCGGATAAATCGAAGTACCGCGCGGTGATTGGTTTCGCGGCAGAAAGCAAAAACCTGCTGGAAAACGCCCGCGAAAAATTAAGTTCGAAAAAGTTGGATTTCATCGCCGCCAACGACATCTCTTCAACAGACGCGGGGTTTGCCGTGGAAACAAACCGCGTGACGTTATTGTTTGCAGATGGGACAAGGGAAAGCCTGCCGTTGATGAGCAAATCAGAAACGGCGGAAAGAATCATCGAACACATCTCAAAGTTGCTGGAGTAAATATGCGCGTTTTAGTCATTTCGGATGTTCATGCAAATTACACCGCGCTCGAAGCGGTATTGACCGATGCCGGTCAAGTGGATGAGACCTGGTGCCTCGGAGACCTTGTCGGGTATGGTCCCGACCCCAATGTAGTGGTGGAGATGATGAGCGAAATTCCCAACCTGACTTGTATGATGGGAAATCATGATTCCGCCGCAACCGGCAATGTCGCGCTCGAAAGTTTCAATGGCGATGCGCGCCGCTCCCTGCTGCATCATGAAAAAGTATTGACCGCCACGAACATGGATTTTTTGCGCACGCTTTCTTCAAAGGCTTTGGTGCGCGGAGACGTCACGCTTGCGCATGGCAGCCCGCGCGACCCGTTGTGGGAATATATTTTAAACTCGCTCTCGGCGCGCATCAATTTTGACCATTTTGATACGCAGCTGTGTTTTGTGGGACATTCGCACATCCAATGTATGTTCGAACTGATCGAGCAAACAGACCGCGTGAATTTGCGTCAAACCGTCCCCGACGAACCGATCAAACTCAACTCAAAATTAATTCTTAATCCAGGTTCAGTAGGGCAGCCCCGCGACCGCGACCCGCGCTCCGCGTACGCCATTTACGACTCGGAAGCAAAAACATGGATGCCTCGCCGCGCGGAGTATAACATCCCCGAAGTGCAGCAGCGCATCCGCGAGATGAAACTGCCAGAGAAGCACGCCGTAAGAATTGCCGAAGGCTGGTAACAAACCGCGTCTTGTTTTATGCTCAAGCCCACAGACTTGATTTTGGTGACTGTGATGAAATCGCCGCGCGATATGGAAATTGCGCGGCTGTTGGGCTGGTATCGCATCCCATTGCGGACAGCGCCCAAAGTCATCGCGGTGGATTACCTCGCGTTCTATCAACCTGCGTCATTCGGTGAAAAAGGCGGACGGATTGAATACATGGCGCAGGTCACAGGGCATGAACTGACCACGCGCGGGGAATTGCTGCGCGACGAAAAGAATCACCCGCGCGCGAATGAAGAATATTACAAGATACAACTTGGGGGCTTGGAGAAATTATCCCAGCCGATTACAACCGACAAATGGAAACGGCTGACGTTTTTGTATTCCACCGGCGAGTATTTGCTCAACGCGAAAAAGTTAAATGACTTGGTTGTCGAAGGAGAGGAAAGAAACCTGCTCTGGAAAAACCTGCGCGAGCGCGCCGAAAACGAGCAACTGTATAAAGTGGATTTGCCTTCAGTGGATATTCCGCCCGATGTGTTGATGGCGTTGTTGGGGATAAGGGAGTGAGGCAAAGATGAAAAGTTGCAAAGGTCAAAGGTGCAGAGGTGCAAAAGCGCAGAGGTATAGAGGTTTATCATCTACAAATAAATTACTGGAGGAAAAATGATTGAGAAAACAGACCGTACTGGAAAAGGGTTTCGGAAATTAATCGTCTGGCAAAAAGCGCATCAACTGGTTTTGCTGGTTTACAAATTTACGGAAAAATTCCCCAAGCATGAATTATTTGGATTGACGAGTCAACTGCGCCGTGCGTGTGTTTCTGTCCCAGCCAACACAGCGGAAGGATATTCGTCCGGCGGAAAAGGTCAACTTGGGAGGTATTTGGATATTGCGCAAGGTTCGCTTGCCGAAGTAGAATATTACCTGATCCTCGCGCTGGACTTGAAGTACATCACGCAAGCGCAGTATGATCAAGCCGAATCATTGCGCGCCGAAACCGGATTCTTACTTCACCGCCTGCAAGAATCCATTGGACGCAGATAACTTTCATCCCTTTGCCCTTCTGTACCTTTGAACCTCTGGAGTAACCATGCCTACCCTCATCAAAAACGGAACCCTCATCACCGCATCTGACACCTTTCAAGCCGATATATTGATCGAAGGCGAAACGATTTCGCAAATCGGTAAGGACTTGCCTCATCCCAGCGCGGAAGTGATTGACGCGGCGGGAAAATTGATCATGCCCGGCGGAATTGATCCGCATGTGCATTTGGATTTACCGATGTTCGGCACTGTCTCATCGGACGATCATTACACCGGTCACAAAGCCGCGGCGTTTGGCGGCACGACCACCGCGATGGATTTTGTCGTGCAGGAAGACAAAGGCTTTGAATATTCAGTGGATGTGTGGCGCAAGATGTCGGAGAAAGCCGCGATTGATTATTCCTTCCACATGAATTTGACCAAGTTTGATGACAAGATTGCAAAGGACATTCCCAACTTAATGAAAATGGGAGTCCAAACGCTGAAAGTGTTCACCGCCTACAACGGCAAACTCCGCCTCGATGATGGCGGTATCTTCAAGGCATTGAGAATTGCCAAAGAGAACGGCATGTTGATTATGGCGCACTGTGAAAACGGCGACGTGATTGAGCCTTTCATCGCGGATGCGCTCGCGGCGGGACATACGACTCCCGAATGGCACGCGCTCACCCGTCCCAAGTGGGGCGCGGTGGAATCCAGCCTGCGCATGGCAGCGATGGCAGAGCAGGCAGATTCGCCCGTGTACATCGTCCACATGAACGCGGGCGGCGAAGTGGATATGCTCAAATATGCGCGCGAGCGCGGAGTCAAAGTGATGGGCGAGACCTGTCCGCCGTATCTCTTTTTCTCGGTGGACAACCTGCGCCAGCCCGACGGCGCAAAGTGGATTTGCTCGCCCCCAATGCGCGACAAAGAAGACAACGCGCGGCTGTGGAAAGGCTTGCACGAAAACACGTTACAAACCATCGGCACGGATCATTGTCCGTTTTTCTTCGATGGCACAAAGCCGATTATGTATGAAGGTAAGGAAGTGAAGATCGCGGGCAAAGAACTCGGCAAGGATAACTTCACCAAAATCCCCAACGGCTTGCCCGGCATTCAAGACCGCCTGCCCATCATGTGGACGTATGGAGTCCGCGCGGGACATATCACCGCGAATCAATTTGTCGCATATAACTGCACGAACCCCGCAAAAATTTTCGGCTTGTATCCGAAGAAGGGCGCGCTCATCCCCGGCGCGGATGCGGACATTGCAATTTGGGATCCCGAAAAGAAAATCAAATACGGCGTGGCACACTCCCACCAGCGCACCGATTACAACTTATACGAAGGCTGGGAAATTGTGGGCTACCCCGAAAAAGTCTTCCTGCGCGGAAAGATGATCGTGGATGGCGAGCGCTGGCTCGGTAAATCTGGCGACGGGCAATATCTCAAGCGCGGCATCGGCGAAATTTTATAAACACCATGCCGTCTAAAAAAAATCTCATTCACTGTGACGCGCTTGTTGTGCATTGCATGGACTACCGCCTGCAAAAATTCCTCCAGCCGTGGATCACTGTCCGCTTTGGATATGACAATTTCGATATTATTTCCCTTGCGGGCAGCGTGCATGATTATGAGATGGTGTTGAAGTACGCGCAGCTCGCTGTGCAAGTTCACGACATCAAAACCGTCTGCCTGATCAACCATGAAGATTGCCGCGCTTACGGACGTGCCGGCACTTACAAGCGGCATGTCCACGATTTAAAAGACGCGCGAAAAAAAATCCAAGCGTTGTTTCCCCACCTTAAAGTCGAGACATTTTATTTGCGCCTCGATGGCGTATTTGAGTTTGTTGCATAGGCACAACGGACAATATCAAAAACGCGGCCGCATGGACAACTGATATGAAAATAGGGTTTCGTAGGTCATGCTTGTAGCATGACGCTCTCGCGGGAGTAACCGTCACGTTACAAACGTGACCTACGTTTTTCATCCTTCGGGGTGAACTTTGTTCATGAATACTCTGTGGTTCAAAAAAGTGCGCAACCTATTCCTGACCATTACAAAAACCTCTTATTTTGCTCCGCCAGATTGCCAAATCTGGCAGGTTTTGGCGACAACCGCACCTTGAAGTAGACACCTATTATTTACACCTCGACGGCACGTTTGAGCAGAATTCGTAATTTCACCGCCGCTTCAATCGAATCGTCGTCGCTTCCATTTGCCTTTGTCTGCGCCGCGTGATTTCATCCATCACGCGCGCGCGGATTTTTTCCCACTCTTCCGGGGGAACTTCCAAAAACGCCTGCACAGCCTTCGGGTCGAATTGTTTGCCCGCTTCTACTTCGATAATCTTGCGCGCTTCTTCGTAGGTGCAGCCTTTACGGTAGGGACGGTCAGAGAGCAGCGCGTCAAAAGTATCCGCGATCATAAACAGCCGCGCGCCAAGCACAATTTCTTCGCCTTTCAACCCGCGCGGATAGCCCGTCCCATCCCATTTTTCTTGATGACATAAAACAATCTGAATCTCGTCTTCCAAATAGGGAATTTCACACAGCATATCATAGCCCGCTTTGGGATGACGATCCATCACTTTCCGCTCGTCAGGGTTGAGTTCGCCCGGCTTGTGCAAAATTGCATCCGGCACGCCGATTTTTCCAATGTCGTGAATCAACGCGCCGCGCCGAATCGAGGTGACGGTTTCCTTGTCCAAATCCATTTGTTCGGCGATCCGCGCGGTGTATTCGACCACGCGCCGCGAGTGACCTTCCGTTTCGCGGTCGCGCAAATCCAGCGCGGCAGAAAGCGCGTCGAGGGTCAGGTCATAGCTGGTTTGCAAATCCGCAACCAATTGCGCGTTGTTGACCGCGAGCGCGGCGCTGTCTGCAATCGAGCGGAACAGGTCGAGGTCTTCCGGGTTGAAAAGCAATCCGCCGCGTTTATTCACCGCTTGAATCGCGCCGATGGATTTATCCTCCAGCACCATTGGCACGGTCATCAAGGAGCGCGTGACAAAACCAGTGGACGCGTCCACCGAGCTGGCATGGCGCGGGTCATTTTGCGCGTCTTTGATGATGATGGATTCCTGTTTGGAAACGCTTGTGCCGACAATGCTCGGCGCGTCGAGCGGCACGCTGATCCCCTTGACTTTTTCCGCGCTGGGACCTGTCGCAAAGCGGCATTTGATCGTCCCCTCTTTTTCATTGACCAGCCAGATGGATTGCGCCTCCGCGTTGATGGCTTTGTTCACGTCCATGAAAATACGCGGGATGAGTTCGTCAATATCGAGTGTCTGGTGCAGGTGGCTGCTGATTTGGTTGAGCAGTTTCTGGCGTTCCACCGTGCGGTTGCGGTGTTCGTATAACTGCGTGTTTTGGATGGTGATTGCGATATGACTTGCCAGCGCGCCGGCGAATTCAAAATCATCGGGCGCAAAGCCATGTCCGCCGATTTTGTTGATGAGATTAAGTTCCCCAATGAGTTTTTCGCGCGCAATCAATGGAATGCCGATTTGGTTTCGCGCCTCGATGTTGAAGTTATGCAAGTATGCTTTTGCATCCATCCATCGCGACACATACGACACATCCCTTTTTTCCAGCCTGCCCGAAGCAGTGCGATACGCGGCGAGGAATTTCTTTGCGCGGCTGGCGTGACCTTTTATCTTTTCCGCATACGCCCCGCTGACATGCGCGCATTTGATTTCGGTCTCGGCATCGTTGACCAGCCAAAGCGAAAGACTCTCGCTGTGCAGGGCGGTTCTTGCTTCTTTCAAAACTTTCCCCAACACTGGGTCAAGTTCTTCCATCGAAGAAAACGCCTGACCTAATTCGAGCAAGATGTTTATCGGTATCAGCGCGGAAGAGTGGTTCATGTTTATTCCAATCAATAAAAGGTTCGGTTTACTTTCAGTATACTGCCAATGGATAAAAATAAAAAGTCATGGGGCGCGGTAAGTGATTTTATATACAAATTTCCAATGCGGGAAAAGAAAACAAACCATCCATGAATCCTCCGTAGCGTTTCTTGATCTACTGATTATTCTTCATCTTCTGACTGTTCCATATATTTTCTGGCGTCGGTTAAAAAATCCCGCGCGTGGTTAATTGCGTCAGCAACCATGCTTTCGGTGATACCAGTATCCACCCCATAATCGCCAGTGATTCGGTTGTCAAAACCATCGCGCAGCCAGCGGTGATATTTCGGGTCGAGGACTTTTGTCTTGGCAAAATTTTTGCCATAGGCAGCAATGACTTGTCCATGCTGGTTGAGTTTCAAGTCAAATTCGTTATACAACAAAGATTCAGCGATGTAGAACATGGCGTAATAGGCGCGTCCAATGGCGAATTCATGCTTGTCAATATTTTGGAGCGCCTCTGCCGCTTCGATGGCGTCCAGCGCCTTGCTCAACAACTTGCTGGCATAATCTTTCATGCAGGCAGCCCCTCTTTGTGGATATTGTGAATCAGCGGCAGCCTGTCGGCATCCTTTTTCCATTGTATTTCCTTGATGAAAATACAACTTACGGTGACGTCATATTCCAATGAAACATCGCTTGCTAGTTGGCTAATGCGCTTTTGCTCGTTCCAATAATTTCGATACCCTTTGAGCAAAATCATCACATCCACATCCGACCCTGCGCGATAGTCGCCGCGCGCGTAAGACCCGTAGAGATACACGCCCTTCAACCTGCCCCCATAAATGCGGACAAGCCCTGCTTTCAACTCTTTCATCAGTTTTCTGATTCTTAGCGGAACTTTGCGGTTCATGATTATATTTTACATCAAATGCGGATGTCTAACGGCTCATTGGGAATTGCCGTGATTAAAAACCATTTGGACACGGATGCGACGGATTACGCGGACAAAACACGGATTTTTTTGGAAAAGATCCGCTCGATTCCGTCAAATCCGTGTAGTCCGTGTACCAAATCACGGCAAATCCCAGAGAACCTGTCTAACTTCAAGAGCAAAGGCGTGCAATATCAGTTAAAATAAAAAGAATGCTTCCCTCCAACCTCCTCCCCGATTTTCGTGTCCGACAGCGTGATTACCTGCTGGAAATTTCGCGCCTGCTCACGCAGGAACTCGACTTGGAAAAATTACTCGCGCGGATTCTGCGCGTCTCGATTGAAATGCTTGCAGGGCAGGCGGGCTTGATTGCGCTGAAACAACCCGAAGGCTGGAGAGTTTCCGCGGCGCACGGCATCGCCCCCGCGTTTATGAGCTACCTCGAACCCCTGCTCGAAGGTGAAGAATTCAGCGAGTTGGATGTGGTCGAGCTCAACCGCATGTTGAAAGAACTGACCTACACCGCCAGCATGGGATTATTAAATGGCACGGGGCTGCCGCTGGTCGCGCACAGCGAAGTCATCGGCGTTATTTTCATCTTCCGCAACTACGCGGATTTGTTCACGCCCAATGACCGCGTGCTGCTGCAATCTTTTGCCGACCAAGCCGCGATAGCCGTCTTCAACGCCCAACTTTATGGACAAGTCTCTTACGAGAAGCAAAGGCTCGACGCGCTGCTTGATTCCGCCGCGGATGGAATCCTCATCCTCGATTCAAACCTTGCCATCGAGCGCTGCAACGTCGCATTTGAAAAAATGTACGGCTGCAACCGCGATGAAGTGATGGGCAAGTTTCACCAGGACATCATTCAGTGGAAGAAAGAGCCGCAAGGTATAACGCTGGAAGATTCCATCGAAGCACACTGGCCCCCCACGCCCAATGCAACTTTATACGTCGAAGGCGACTTGAAACGCTCCACGCCGACTCCCCTGCCTGTTGGCATCACATATGCGCCGCTGCTTTCGGAGGAACATAAACTCCGCAACATCATCGTCAGCGTGCGGGATATTACGCATTTTAGAAACGCGGATGAAATCAAGGCGACCTTCATTTCCATCGTCAGCCATGAACTGCGGACTCCCGTTGCGTTGATCAAGGGCTACGCCTCCACGCTGCGCCGCGATGACGCCAAATGGGACAAGCGCACCATTAGCGAATCACTCGCGGTCATCGAAGAAGAAGCGGATCGCTTATCCAAAATGATAGATGACCTGCTCGACGCTTCGCGCCTGCAAGCGGGCGGACTCAGCCTAAATCAATCAGATGTCGCGCTGCCGAATCTCGCCGCGCGGGTGATCGAGCGCTTCGCGTCACAAGCCCCCAGTCATCACTTAAGCGCGGACTTCCCCTCAAATTTCCCCGTCATCATTGGCGATGAAACGCGCATCGAGCAAGTGCTTGCAAATTTGGTTTCCAATGCTTTGAAGTACGCGCCCGAAGGCGAGATTAAAATCATTGGGACGCAGCAACCCGACCATGTCATCATCTGCGTCAGCGATGAAGGCAAGGGCATTGACGCCAAAGACCTGCCCTACATCTTTGACCGCTTCTACCGTTCGACAAATGCGGTCAAACATACCAAAGGCGCGGGGCTGGGACTTTACCTCGCGCGCGCCATCATCGAAGCGCACGGTGGAAGAATCTGGGCGGATGCCAACACAGGCGCGGGCGCGCGGATTTGTTTTTCACTGCCGCGATAGCATCATTTCAGCCGATAAATATCGTTTCCATTTACTGAATCAACGCGCGTGTAATTTTGTTGGATGAACTCAATCGTCGCCTTGTAATTGTGCGCGAGGACAACATCCTTCCACTTGATTTTATATTGCTTGCGGATTTCGGGGTCAAGGTCGGGGATGCGCTCACGGTCAGCGGGTTCGATCATATTGACGATTAACACCGGCGGATTTGCAGTGAGTTGTTCATAGTATTCATCCGCCCAACGCCGCGCAAGAGGCGTTTCCACATGTGAAAGCGGATACGGCAAATACGAAGCGGGCGATTGCCGCCGCGCCGCAAAGTTGATGATGGGGCGGAATCCCCACACCAACACGGTATCTTCTGGCGCGGTATTTTTCTGAATGTATTCCACAAGCGCGTCGCGGTATTCAACTTGCGTGTTGGG
The DNA here is from genome assembly GCA_022729775.1 of Anaerolinea thermophila. Classification (GTDB taxonomy): domain Bacteria; phylum Chloroflexota; class Anaerolineae; order Anaerolineales; family Villigracilaceae; genus Villigracilis. The sequence continues at coordinate 11,391 of DZBA01000012.1, forward strand.
ACGAAACACAGCCGCGTACCCCTTCCATGTATCGAGACGCGCGCCAAGCGCAAATAAAATCAAGAAAACAATCAACAGGGCGGAAGTTCTTTCGGCTTTCAAGTTGAATTGATTCGATAAAACCTGCGCGGCATATCCCCCAAAAAGTCCGACATAAAGCGCCCAGCCGATGAAATAATGCGGATAATTCTTTCCAGACAAGCCGCTTAAGAAGGCTTCCAGCGGCAAGCCAATCACAAGAACCAAGAGGAATTTTCCGCGCGGCGTATCGAGCGCGTTGCGCTGGAAGATAAAATATAGCGCGAGGATGTAACCCAGCGCGGCAACGCCAGCCAATGGGATTCCAATTCCGCGCGCGGCGTTGACAACTCCCTCCATCACGCGCGCCAGCCCGCCGCCTTCGCTATATTGCGCGTTGAACACAATGACCACGTTGAACATTTCGATTAATGAGTCATGCGCGGCAAAGTATAAAAGCGCGGGAATTAATAGAATCAACATCCCCAACGCGATTTGTATTGCGCGATGAATGAACTGCCGCCAATTCCTGTCGAATATCGCCATCAAAAAATACGCGCCTGCAATGGCAGCCTGCGCGCTGATGTTGTTGGGACGCAGCAGGATGTTAAGTCCCAGCGTCGCGCCGATGATGATGTTGTGGATTTTACTGCCCGGCTCTTCGATGCTTTTCAAAAAAAAGAAAATCGCCATAAAACTAAACAGCAGCGAATATTCCTCCGAAAAATTTCCGCCTTGCAAAACGTTTCCCGCCGCGCTGACCGCGATGAACGTCCCAATGATTGCGGGAATGACACCCATGAGTTTTTTTAAGGTTAAATATCCAATATAACTTGCGGCAAAGAGAAAGACAAATTCGAGCAGCCAAATTCCCCAGCGCGAGCCGCCCGTCAAGGCAAGCCCCAGCGCGTTGATGTAAAACACCAGCGGACCTTTGTTCTCCCACACATCGCGGTATGGAATCTTCCCTTTGAGGATGAGCGAGCCGATATAGAGAAAAATTCCGCTGTCGCGTCCCGGGTATGAAATCATCGGATTGGAAAGAATGCCCGCTGTCAACAACCCCATCCAGAGCAGGGTTAAAACTTTATGCAATGGCTTGTGTTCAGAAAAGATTGTCATGAATAAATTGTAATCCTGTTCGATGAGATGAAAACAAAAAGCCTTCCAAAAAGGAAGGCTTTTGTGAGCGTGTTGGGACTCGAACCCAAAACCAACGGCTTAAAAGGCCGATGCTCTGCCATTGAGCTACACGCCCATACTCAAAGCGGGCTGGATTTTATCACGTGAAAATCATAGAGTCAACGTAATAAACAGGGCAAATTCCGCGTCTAGGATGGTGGAGGTAACAATGACTGACGTTAAATATGTAACTGAATCGGACTTTCAAACCGAGGTATTGAAAGCGGACTTGCCCGTGTTGGTGGATTTCACCGCGACATGGTGCCAGCCCTGCAAGATGATTGCTCCAATTGTGGAACAACTCGCCGAAGAATGGCAGGGCAAGGTAAAGGTTGTCAAACTCGACGCCGACCAAAACCCCGGCGTGATGATGCAATACGGCGTGATGGGCATTCCAACATTGATGCTCTTCAAGGGCGGTCAAATCAAGGAACGCTTGGTTGGCTTTCAATCCAAAGAAAAGCTCGCGGCAAAAGTCACCCCGCATGTGTAATGCAAAACTCCGAGTTCAAGACTCGGAGTTTTTTTTATTTCATCGTATTGACCAACGCGTACACATCTTTTTTATTCCACCCTGAGACTTCGGCAAGCTGCGCGGAAATTTCCTTTGCGGATTTTTGTTGCTCCAATTCTTTTTGGATTGCGGCGCGCAGGTCTTCTTCCGCCCACATTTGGGATTCCACTTTCGACCTTCCCGCGACCACAAGCGTAAACTCGCCGCGCGGCTGTTGGGACGAAAAATATGCCGCCGCGCCGCTGATGCTTCCGCGCCAGAATTCTTCATAGAGTTTGGTCATTTCACGCGCGACACAAATTTGCCTGTCGCCCAATTGCGCGCGCAGGTCTTCCAACGCGTCCACGATGCGATGCGGCGATTCAAGAAAAATAAGGGTATAGGGCAACTCCGCCACTTGCGTCAGCGCTTTGCGGCGTTCGCCTGATTTATGCGGAAGATAACCGAGATAGGTAAATGAATCGGTGGGAAGCCCGGAAGCAATCAGCGCGGAAATCAAAGCCGAGGGTCCAGGAACCGGCACAACGTCAAAGCCGGAAGCGAGCGCGGATTTAATCAACTCGTAGCCGGGGTCGTTGATGGCGGGCGTGCCGGCATCCGACACCAACGCGACATCGCCGCTTGAAAGTTTTTCGAGAATCAAATCCAGTTTATGAATTTTGTTATGCTCGAAATAGCTGATGAGCTGGGCTTCGATGCCGTAATGTTTGAGCAGGATTTTGGTATGGCGCGTATCTTCCGCGGCGATGAGGGCAGCCTCGCGCAGGATGCGAAGCGCGCGCGCAGAGATGTCCTCCAAATTTCCGATGGGCGTAGCGACAAGATAGAGTTTTCCCATATTATGGACAGGAGCGCACTTCCACCTTGTAGAGCCGGCAGCCTGCGTCGAGCGCTTTTGCAATGCAGCATTGATTCGCAGAGTCAAAGGTCGCATCTTGCGGACATTTGTTAAGGTCGGCTTCTGCGGCGAGGGGCGGCTGGCAGACTTTCAAATCAAACGCGAAGGAGGAAATCCCCGTGCAGGAGATGGCGCTTCTGCCGTTTCTTGTGCTTTCGATTTTACAAATGAAGTCGCGGTTCATCGGCTCGAAGCTCGCGCCTTCTGGAATATACAACGTGGTGTAGGGAACTTTTTCCACGCAGAATTTATCAATATCGCGGATGGCTGGCGTGGGGATGATTACATCCGCCGGGCAGGATGGCGCAAAGACCAGCACAGTGGATGTCGGCAGCGCGGATTCTTCCGTTGCGGCAGCGGTAGGCGCAGATGTCTGTGTGGGAATTTTGGTCGGGACGGTTGTGGCGGTCAATGTCGGCGGCGCGGATGTGGGTGTCGCGTCCGGTTCCACTGTCAATAGTTGATTGCGCAACAAGAAAAAGCCAATTACAAGAACCAACAAAATAACGCCAGCCGCAATCAAGCCTGCCCTTCCAAACGAGGTGGAGAATGGTTTGGTATCGGGAAAGTTGCCTTCCGCGCCAAAAGCGGCGCGGTTGAGCGCTTTTGCAAGGTCAACGGGCGTGGAGAATCTTTGCGCCGGGTCCTTTGCCATACACGCCTTGATGAGTCCATCCACTTCGACAGGCAGGGTTGGCATGGCTTTCAAAATTTCCGGCACAGGGTCGGTGACGTGTTTGACCGCTACGCCAATACCCGTATCCGCGCTGTAGGGAAGTTGTCCGCTGAGCATTTGGTAAACGATTACGCCCATGCTGTACACATCGCTGCGCTCGGTGAGTTTTTCGCCGCGCGCCTGTTCAGGGCTCATGTACATTGGCGAGCCAATGGATTTGCTGCCGGTCAAATGTCCGGTGGAATGGGTTAACTTGGCAATGCCAAAATCGGAAATGTAAGGGTTGTCATCGCCATCGAAGAGGATGTTATCGGGTTTGAGGTCGCGATGAATAAATCCTTTTTTATGGGCGTAGGCAAGCGCCTTGGCGATTTTTTCAATGATGACGGCGGTCTCTTGCAGCGAAAGTTTCCCCTTTTGCCGAATGCGCTCTGTCAGCGACCCGCCTTTCATATAACGCATCACAAAATACGGCTGTCCATCTTCATCACCCATATCATAGACAGTGACGATGTTTGGATGTTCGAGTCCAGCCAGCGCTTTGATTTCGCGCTCGAAGCGCGCGCGGAACGTCAGGTCATGCGAAAATTCGCGCGGCAATACTTTGATTGCAACTTCGCGGCTCGACCGTGGGTCAATCGCGTGGTAGACCGTAGCCATACCACCGCGTCCCAACTCATGGATCACTTTGTAGCGGCTTATTTTTTCAGGGAGGGACATGGTGCAAGTATAATCACTTCAAGATAATGAAGCAAGGAAATGAGGATTTCACGCCAAATCGCAAGAGAGCAGTTTTGCCGGGGGACTATACTTTGTTTTAAGGTTATGTTTTAATAGAGATATGACAGAAGACCGCACTCGTTCCCTACTCGAACTCTTGATTAACGTAAGCCGCGAGGTTGCCACTGCCCTGGACCTGCGCACGGTCTTACAGCGCTTGATGTTCGCCTCCATTCAGCATGTGGGCGGCGAGCGCGGAAGCATTGTCGTTTTGGACGACCTCGGCAAGCCCGTGGACGCAACCATTGTTTACGGCAAGCAACTCCACGAACATACCACCCAACAACTGCGCGACACAGTGGAGCGCGGTTTGGCGGGATGGGTGGTACAGCATCGCAAGGCTGCGCTTGTCCGCGACACAAGCAAAGACGAACGCTGGCTGCGCCGCGCCGACGATGCAGATGAGAAGAGCGGCGCAAAGTCCGCTTTATGCGTGCCGTTGATGGCGCGTGATCGTCTGGTGGGCGTGCTGACCCTCGTTCATTCCATTCCCAACGCATTCACAGAAGAACACTCGGAGTTAATGCAAGCCATTGCGGATCAGGCAAGCGTGGCGGTTTTGAACGCGCGCTTATATACCGAGAGTCAGCGCACAGCGCGGGTGATGACCGCGCTTGCCGAAGGCGCAGCCGCAATCAATACTTCATTGGAAATCGCCGACGTGTGGCGGAGAATCCTCAACTATTCGATGCAAGCCTTACAAGTGGAAACCGTCGCGCTGGCATTGAAGGAACAGCCCAGCGAAGACCTCGTCTTTCAAGCCGCATCGGGACATAACTCCGGGAACATTCCCGGCAGGCATATTCCAAAGGGATTGGGCTTGGCGGGCGTGGTGGTCGCAAACGGACAGGGTGTGGTGGTATCCGCTGCGAGCGTGGATAAACACTACAGCGACCTGGAAAAATTCGTGGGAATCGAAATGCGCGCCATCGCCATCGCGCCAATCAAATCACAGGGCAAGGTCATCGGCGTGCTGGAAGCGATCAACCCCATTGCTGGCACTTTCGACCCGGACGCGCTGCTGGTGATGAGCGGGTTGGGAAGCCTTGCAGGGACGACGATTCAAAACGCGCAATCCATAGACCGTTTACAAAAAGCCCACCAGCGTTATCGTGAATTATTCGAAGACAGCATTGACCCCATTTTGATTACAGATTGGGAAGGCAGAATTTTGGAAGCGAATCGCCACGCGGTCACCATCAGCGGATATGACGTGGAGCAGCTGCATACCATGAGCATTGACCAGCTGCATGAGGTCAAGTGGAACAGCACGGGTTTGAACTTTGAAACGCTCCGTGACACGGACGAATGTAACTACGAATCATTTGTACATCGCGATAAAGGCGGGACAGTTCCCGTTGAAGTGTATGCGCGCCGCGTGGAATTCGAGCAGAGCGATTCGATACAATGGATTTTGCGCGATATTACAGAAAAGCGCGAACTCGATTCACTGCGCGATGACCTGACCGCGATGATTTATCACGACTTGCGCTCGCCGCTGGGGAACATCGTCTCCAGCCTCGAAATGATTAAGAGCATGATTCCGCCGGACGAGGAATATCAATCCATGCTGGCGATTGCCCATCATTCCACCGCGCGTATTCAACGACTGGTCAATTCGCTGTTGGATATTAACCGCCTCGAATCGGGCAGCCCCATTGCCGACCAGCAAGCCTCAGACTCATTCGCGCTGATTCAAGAGGCAATTCAAGATGTGATGCCGCCCGCAAATGGGCGCGAACAAAAAGTGGTCAATCTGGCAAACGCAAACCTTCCGCAAATTTGGGTTGACCGCGATATGATTCATCGCGTGCTGGTAAACCTTTTGGAAAATGCGATTAAGTTCACGCCGATACAGGGACGCATCGAAATCGGCGCGCAAAAAACCGAAGATGGATTTGTCAAATTCTTTGTGCGCGATAACGGACCCGGCATCCCCGCCGCAGACGCGGAGCGCGTCTTCGACAAGTTCACCCGCCTGCGCGGAAAAGACAAACCCGGCGGGCTGGGCATTGGCTTGGCGTTTTGCCGCCTTGCCGTGCATGGTCACGGCGGTGAGATTTGGGTCGAGAGCGAGTTGGAAAAAGGCACGACATTTTTCATCACGCTGCCGATGAAAAATATTTAGAAGAAGGAATCGTATGCAAGAAATAGCGAAAAACATCCATATCGAAGACCAATACCCGGGCGTTACGCTTGGGGTCATTGTTACGCCGCGCGGCTTGATTCAAATTGACGCGCCGCCCTCCCCCGAAGACGCGCGCTCCTGGCGCGCCGCGCTGATGAATTTGGAAGGCGGCATGGAGCGCGTGTTGATTAATCTCGACGCGCATCCCGACCGCACGCTGGGCGCGCGCGCAATGGATTGCACCGTCATCTCGCATGAAAAAACCGCGCAGGCGTTTCGCACGCGCCCGAGCATTTTCAAAGCGCAAGGCGAAGAAACAGGCGCGGATTGGGAATCCATCGCCGGGCTGGGCAGCGTGCGCTGGTCCCCGCCTGAAATTTCATTTTTAGAAAAAATGTCCCTGCACTGGGATACCTTCCCCGTCCTGTTAGAATATCACGCGGGACCGACCAGCGGCGCAATTTGGGTTCACCTGCCCGAAGAGAAGGTTGTGTTCGTCGGCGATGCCGTGCTGAAAAACCAGCCGCCCTTCCTTGCCGGCTCGAACCTTGCGGCGTGGATCACCGCCCTCGAAGACCTATCCAGCGCGGCGTTCAAAGGCTATACCATTGTCAGCGGACGCGGCGGCGTGGTGACGACCAATGTCGTCAAGACCCAGCTCGACTTTTTGAAACACGTTCAATCCAAAATGGAAAAAGTCACAACGAAGAAGCCAAACCCGGCGGCAGTGGAAAAGATGGTGACATCCTTTATGACGTGGTTCAAATCCCCGGCGACGCGCCAAAAACAATACGCCCAACGCCTGCGCTATGGTCTATTGCATTACAACATGCGGCAGGATCATAACTTTACCAGCCAGCCCGAGGAGTAACCATGCAGCCCATCTTTGAAGCGATTCGCGGCGGCATCGTCGAGGCGACGCATTTTGGCGACATCGCAATCGTTGATACAAATGGCAAACTCTTATATTCACACGGCGACCCTTACACGGTCGCCTTTTTACGCTCATCGGCAAAACCATTTCAGGCGATTCCGTTTGTGGAGCATGGCGGCGCGGAACATTTCCATTACACCCAGCGCGAGTTAGCCCTCACCTGCGCTTCGCATGAGACCGCGCAAATGCACCTCGATACCGTCAAAGCAATGCAGGAAAAAATCGGCGTCGAGGAAAAATATTTGCAGTGCGGTCCGCATTTGCCCGGCGACGCCGCCCAATTGAAGACCGTCATCAAGCAGGATATTACGCCTACGCCAAACTTCAACAACTGCTCCGGCAAACACACGTCCATGCTGGCATACGCAAAAATGCGCGGACTTCCGCTCGAAAACTATCTCGCCCGCGAGCATCCCATCCAACAGGATATTCTCGCGGTGATTTCCGAAATGTGCGGCATCGAAAAAGAAAAAATCATCCTCGGCGTGGATGGATGTTCCGCGCCGAACTTTGCCATGCCCTTGTATAATGCCGCGCTCGGAATGGCGCGAGTTTGCGACCCGCGTGATTTGAGCGAGGCGCGCGCAACCGCTTGCAAAAAAATCACAGCCGCAATGATCGCGCACCCGGAGATGATTAGCAATTATGGCGAGTTCGATTGTGAGTTGATAAAGACCGGCGCGGGCAGCGTCGTCACCAAACGCGGCGCGGAAGGCTTTCAAATTATCGGCTTGAAGCCCGGCGTATGCGGCGAGCGCGGAGTCGGAATCGCGTTCAAAGTCTCGGATGGCGATGGCGCGCATCTGGGCGAAGATTTGGAATCGCGCGCGCGAGTCCGCCCTGCTGTCACGCTGGAAATCCTGCGTCAGTTGAACGCGCTAAACGAATTGCAAATTCGATCGCTCGCGGCGTTTGGTCCAAAAAAGGTTTTGAAAAATTACGCGGGCTTGGTCACGGGCGAATCTCGCGCCGCGTTTAAGTTGGAAGGCAAATAGGAATATGCAAAGCCCCAAAACGCGCGCGCTTCACGTTCACCAAAAATTACTGGAAGCCTTTGGCGAACCGCTTTGGCGCAACCCTTTGCCCGCAATAGACGAATTGGTCTCGACCATTCTTTCGCAAAATACAAACGACGTAAACCGTGACCGCGCGTTTGACTCGCTGCGCGCAAAACTCCCAACGTGGGAGCAAGTCCGCGACGCCAAGACCGAAGATGTGATTGACGCGATTCGTCCAGCGGGGCTGGCGAATCAAAAAGGTCCGCGCATTCAACAGGTATTGCGCGCCATCACCGAGGAACGCGGCGCATTAAATTTGGAATTTCTCAAAGACTTGCCTGTGGAAGAAGCCCGCGCGTGGCTGACAAAGTTCAACGGCGTAGGACCGAAGACCGCCGCCATTGTTTTATGTTTTTCGCTGGGGATGCCCGCCTTTCCAGTGGATACGCACATCTACCGCGTTTCGGGACGGATTGGTCTGCGCCCGGAAAAGATGACTGTGGAACAGGCGCACCCGCATTTGGAAGCCGCCTTTCCGCCTGAGACGTATTACGCCGCGCATTTGAATCTCATCCGCTTGGGACGCGAGGTGTGCGGCGCAAGAAAGCCGAATTGCGCGGTTTGTCCGCTTCAAAAATTGTGTGATTATGGAAAGACAAAAGAATAGAAAAAACTTTGAAGCCCTGCTCGTGATCGGGCTGATATTGATTATCCCGTTGTTCTTTGTGATGCGGACAGCGGCGGAGCAAACGCCCGCGCCCATCGCGCCGACAGCTGCCCTGCCGACGGCGGTGAATATACCCGCCCAACCCACTGTTGAAAACGCGCCGGATGATAGTAGCAACGCGCCCGCGCCCAAGCAGCCGCCTGCCTGTACCTTCCCGCTGACGGAGATTAACACGCCCGAATCAACGCCGGAGGAGTACATTTTTTCCGAGCCGCAGGTGGTGTTGACTGCGCCAAAGGGCAATATCTATAATATTGCCGAATGGCTACCAGACAACCAGCAGGTTTTGATGACAGAAGAACTAAACAATGTGGAAATCGAAAATAATAAACCTTTCCCAGAATCCATTAGTTTATTTAATCCTGAGACAGGCGAGACAAAAATTTACGCCATCCGTACCACCACAGGTGCGCCTCCCTCATGGTTGCCCGATTTAAATGCGGTAATGTATCCAACTATAAATTACACGAGTCTTGACAGAAAGAATGGCACATCTAAATTTACTCGCCAATTATGGGTCAGTTATGGCGACCCTGATAGCGCACAAATACTTGCTGACAACTTGCCGCAATTTCCCATTGCTATTAAATCGGGTGGAAGCGAAACGCTTTACTTTTCGGATAAACAAATATCCAAATTAAATAAATCATTAAAGAAACTTTTATCTGCCTCTTTTGATTTTACTCAGTGGGATTATAGCAAGGAGCGAAGAAACAAAACCCCATTATCTTATAAGATGGCTTGGCAACCGGGTACATCGCTAATTTTTTTATATAGTGATGGGGCTGTGGGTGGAGGGGGGTACACTTTTATCCTAGATGCTGATACTGGACATATGTGCGAATTGGATTTTGGGGGGTGGGCTAAAGGAGCGCATTGGAGTTCGGATGGACACTATCTGGCATTCATCAAGTCAACGAGGTATGCCTTCCCTACTTATTCAGCAGATTTGACTGTATTAGACACAGTAACGGGAAATCTAAATACGCTTAGTGTCATAACCCAAGAAACAGAGGGACTACATTTTGTAGATGATTTCGTATGGGCTCCGGATAATCGTCACTTGCTTGCCATTGGAGAAATCTACACATCACCAGACATTCAGAGTGAAACTGGACTATATCTTGTTGATTTTATATCAGGTCAAAGTATTCGTGTTGTACCTGAAAAGAAAGGTTTTGTATTTTCGAACAATAATAATGTTGCATGGTCACCTGATGGTTCAAAAGTGGCGATTCACTGTCCAACCGAAACGGTCGATCAAATTTGTCTCGTCTCTGTTCAAAGAACCGCACAGTAATGGTGGGCATCATGAAACATAAAAATATACTGCTGGTCGTTTTTTTTCTCACCTTGTTTGTCTTTCAACAAGTGCAAGCAGGTGCAACAGTACCGCCCACAGAAAGACTATCTCAAATTAATGCAGTCCCGGCAAATACGAATACACTTTACGAGTATGTTTATATCTATGTATATAAGTTAGTGCCTAATAGCGGAGCATTACGACCTTCGCACGAATTATGCACCTATAACGATATAAACAACCCTGATAGTTACGGATGTGGAAGTAAACTGGCTGGCACTGGTAATCAAGAACCGCAAGGCTTTTTTAATGTTCTTGTCGAGCAAGACTATCTTCCAGATGTTCTTGCAACAGAAATGAATTTAGCGCAAATCCCTCCTCATATTGAAGCATTAAAAGCGCAAGCAGTTGCGTCGCGCACCGTTGCAAGTTGGAAGACATATTGGAGTAGGTGGACGGTGGAAACCGTGAATGGCTACGAAATTAATACCATAAATAATTCCACACAATATCAAGTGTTTATT
>DZBA01000218.1 GCA_022729775.1 Anaerolinea thermophila
CAAAATCTTCCGCGCTATTTTTTCTGCATAGGCGATATGCTATACTATTTTCAAATAACAAAGGAGACGCAGCCATGATGGAAATTTTCGACCGCAAGGAAATTGAATTGAATAAACAAGGGAAAAAGTCCGAAAAGCAAATCAAAGAAATCAAGCAAATGATGAATCCCGGAATGTGGATGTATGTGGGGTTGGGAATTCTCGTCGCGGGTGGATGTTTTTCCACCGTACTGGGCGGGAGCGGCATGGCGTTTTTGGGAATCATTCTCGGTTTATCGGGATTGCTCGCCGCGGGAATGGGATTCAAAAAATGGAATCAGCGCCGCGTGTTACTCGCGGAAAAAATTCAAACCGCCAGCGGAAGGGTGTTCTTCAAAGATGGAGCGTATGTCGCCGAAACCAGCGCGGGAAAAAAAATCTCCCATCTTGGCTCAAGCGGCGCGGAAGTTCCGCCGGGAAAATATACTTTTTACTTCCTCGACTCTCATAACTGGCTGCTCGCCGCCGACCCGCGCGACAGCGAAGAAGAAATGAAAAATAGCGTCAATCAAATCCTTGCCAAAACATTTGAATACAATATGGAGTATCTGGAATCTACGCGCAAGGACGCCCAGGAAGGTATTATCAAGTCCGCGCAGGGCATACCCGAACTTAGTTTTTTCATGGAGTCTGTGCCAAAAGTTTCGGAAGACGATATTGACGAAACCATCACCCACACCTATTATACCATTGGCGGATTTAAGTTTGAAGTTCCGCAGAGTTCCTACATCCTAAGCAAATTCCCGCATCGCGTATATTATCTCGAAGATAAACTCCAAGCAATCGAGATTATCTAGCCGCGTCTTTTATGCACTTATCCCGCGCCTTTCGCATCCACTCCGCCGCGCCGCACATCGCCTTTGTCGGCGCAGGCGGAAAAACCACCGCGCTCTTTCAACTTGCGCGTGACTTATCGCCCACCGTGCTTGTCACCGCAACCACGCATCTTGGCGCGTGGCAAATCACCGCCGCTGACCATCACCTCATCCCCAAAGATTTAAGTTTCCCCGGCGAAATGCCCGCGCAAGGCGTGATTCTCATCACCGATGAATTCGAGAACGACAGGACGAAACCCGTCAGCGCGGAGATGTTAAACTGGCTGCGCGAAAAATCCAAAAACGAAAACTTATCCCTGCTCATCGAAGCGGATGGCTCGCGCCAAAAGCCGCTCAAAGCGCCCGCCGCGCATGAACCGCCCATCCCCGAATTTGTGGATACAGTCATCGTCGTTGCGGGATTAAGCGCGCTTGGCAACCCGCTCGACGACAGACATGTTCACCGCGCGGAGATTTTTTCCCAACTCAGTGGATTGCCCCTCGGTCAACCGATCACGCCCGATTCAATTACGCGCGAATTGACGCATCCGCAGGGCGGGTTGAAAAACATTCCCAAACATGCGCGGCGGATTGCGCTGCTCAACCAAGCCGACACGCCCGAACTGGAAGCCATTGCTGGAAAAATGTCGCGCGATTTGCTGCAAAGTTTCGACGCGGTTGTGATTGCCTCTTTGCGCGAAAAAAAACTGCAAACGCTGGAACGCTGCGCGGGCATCATCCTTGCGGCGGGAGAAAGCAAACGCTTTGGAATCAGCAAACAATTATTGGATTGGAAGGGAAAGCCCTTTGTGCGCCATGTCGCTGAGACCGCGCTGCGCGCCGACCTCGACCCTGTCATCGTAGTCACGGGTTTTGACTCAGCCCAAATCGAATCCGCGCTGGCAGGCTTACCCGTCAAAGTCGCGCATAATCCCGATTACCAAAACGGACAAAGCACGTCCATCAAAAAGGGAATCGAAGCGCTTCATACAAGTTGCGGACTCCAACCGTTGGAATTTCAAAGTCAGGAGACTTTGGAATCCGCTGATAACATTGGCGCAGCCGTGTTCCTGCTGGCAGACCAGCCGCAAATCCCTGCCGAAGTGATTCGCGCGCTGACCGAGTCACATGCGCGGGAAATGCAACCCATCCTCGCGCCGCTGGTGATGGAAGAACGCCGCGCAAATCCCGTGTTATTTGACCGCGCGACTTTTCCCGATTTGCTGAACCTTAAAGGCGATGTCGGCGGACGCGCCATTTTCGATAAGCATCGCGTAGAATATATCCCTTGGTACGACGACTCTTTATTGTTTGATATAGATACTCCGGAAGATTACGAAAGGTTGAAAAAAAATTTATGATTACAGCCATTGTCCTCGCCGCAGGCGAATCAAAGCGAATGGGCGAGCCAAAGATGCTCATGCCCTGGGGCAAAAGCACTGTCTTGCAAACCGTGATTTCAACGCTGCAAAAATCAGGGTTGAACGACATCCTTGTTGTCACAGGCGGAGCGCGCGCGCAGATAGAATCGTTGATTGGTAAAACCGTTCAAACGATTTTCAACAAGGATTACATAAATGACGATATGCTGCTCTCGATACAAGTCGGGCTGCGGGCAAAAATCCGCGAAGCAAGCGCAGCCTTGATCTGCCTCGGAGACCAGCCGCAAATGCAGGAAAAAAGCGCGCGTGAAATCATCACCGCATGGGAGCAAAACCGCGCGCGCATCATCGTCCCAAGTTATGAAAAACATCGCGGACATCCCTGGCTGATTGCAAGGGAATATTGGGATGAAATTATCAACATGCCCACCGAACAAACCATGCGCGATTTTTTCAAACAACATAAGTCTGAAATTTTTTACGTAAATGTCGAAACGCCCACCATCCTGCAAGACCTGGACACGCCCGAAGATTACCTGAAATTCAAACCTTAAAATATGATAGACTCGCGCCGCGAATCACACGAAATATCCAGAAGTCCTGCTTCTGGACTTTTCGTCCATTAATTTAATGTGGAGCAAACATGAGATATTTCATCATCGTCAATCCAATTTCCGGGCGCGGGCTTGGGGAAAAATCAATCCCTGAAATCGAAGCCAAAATGCGCGCGCATGGGTTGGAGTTTACGCTTGCGCGAACCGAGCGCGTATGGCACGCCGCAGAACTGGCAGAACAAGCCGCGCGAGAAGGTTATGATGCGATTGTCTGCGCAAGCGGGGATGGCACAGTGAACGAAGCCATCAATGGCATCATGAAAGCGCGCAAAGACGGTTACGACAAGGCGGCGTTTTCTGTCATCAGCATCGGCACGGGCAACGACTTTGCAGGCGGAACAGGCATCCCATCGAATTGGCATGAATGTGTCGCTTCGCTTGCGGCAAACAAACGCAAGAAAATTGACCTCGGCTTTGTTACAGGCGGAGATTATCCCGAAGGAAGATATTTCGGCAATGGCGTTGGAATTGGATTCGACGCGGCAGTTGGCGATGAAGCCATCAAAGTCCGCTGGACGCGCGGCTTGCCGGCGTATTTGATTGGCGTCATCAAAACCGTTTTCCTTTATTACAATCCCCCGCGCTTAGAAATTATTTTAGATGATAAAGAAGTCATCAACCAAGTCTCGCTGATGGTTTCCATTATGAACGGCAGGCGCATGGGCGGCGGATTTCAAATGACTCCCGAATCAAAACCTGATGATGGGTTGTTTGATTTGTGCATTGCTGAAACAGCCGGCAAGTGGCGCATTATGCAATTGATTCCGCACTTCCTCAAAGGCACACAGGCAACCCAGCCCGAGATCCAGATGAAGCGCGCGCGCAAAGTCTCTGTCACCTCGCTTGATAAAACCTTCCCCGCGCACGCGGACGGCGAATTTGTCTGCTTGAAGGGAAAGCACTTAACGCTTGAACTACTTCCGCAAGAATTGGAGATTGTTTGCGCATGAACATCATTGACTGGCTCACCACTCGCGCCCTGCGGATTTACCTGCCGATTGCGTGCCGCATTGACGCGCCCGACCTTCAAAGCATCCCACAAAAAGGTCCGCTCATTGCTATCACCAACCACACAGGCAGAATCGAAGTCCCCTTGTTCTACGCCTATTTGCGTCCGCGCCCAATTACAGCATGGGCAAAGGTCGAAGCGTGGGATAACTGGTTCCTGCGCGGACTGTTCAACGCGTGGGGAGTCATTCCCATTCATCGCGGTGAAGCGGATATGACCGCGCTCAAGAAAGCCTTGCGCGCGCTGGAACAAGGTTACATTTTAGGACTCGCGCCCGAAGGCACGCGCAATTATGACGGCGTATTAAGACGCGCGCATCCGGGCGCGGTGGTGCTGGCGCAGCGCACCAACGCGCCAATCATTCCCGTCGCGCATTGGTGCGGCGAGGATTATCTAAAAAAATCTTTCAAGCGGATTGATTTTCATGTCCGCGTGGGCAAGCAATTTACATTACATATCAAAGGCGTGAAGATGACCGCAGAAGTGCGCCAGCAAATTGTGGATGAAATGATGCGCGAAGTTGCCAAACTTCTCCCCGAACAATATCGCGGCGTGTACGCGGATATTGACACGCCCGCCGAATACATCAAGTACGATTAGAGTTTCATTTGGTAGGCATTGGTCTCGCGCTTTTTGAATCCCACGCGCACATACAACCTGTTCGCCGCCTCGCGCATCGGGTTGGAAGTCAGGGAAATATTCCCCGCGCCTCTCTCCTTTGCGATTTGAATCGCGCGCCGCATCAACGCCTCGCCGACTCCGCTCCCGCGCGCAGATTCGTCCACAATCACATCCTCGATAATGGAGCGGATTCCTGTCGGGACTCGGTACACGGAAAGAGTCAGCGCCCCGATGATTTTCCCCGCCCCATCCCGCGCGACCATCAACGTAGACGCGGAGTCGTTCACCAGCGCGGATAAGTCCTCCCGCGAAGGCGGCGGATTGTTGCCCGTCAACTGCGGCACAAGGCGTTGAAAGGTTTCGTAAAGTTCATCGTCAAATTTTTTGATAATTTCAATATTCATGGCGTCAACAATAGCCCCTAAAAGTTTCAAGACTTTTAGGGGCTGTCCTTTTATTTCTTCTTTGGTACCAAACTCAACACCAGATAATAGCCGACATAAAGAAACGACGCCCATACAATCCATTTTGGCGTATTGGGATAGAGAAGCAGTCCCCAAATTCCAATCGCGCCGTATAGGTACGTCAACGCAAGGGTCAGCGTGCGCAAGTAGCTGTTGCGGCTGGGATAAATATATTTAATGGGAACAAAAACAAGGATGTTGAACGCAACCAAAAATCCAAAGTTCACCCACTGCGGCAGGCTCATCAACAGCATGTAAATCACCATTACATTCCAGTAGGATGGGAACCCCTTGAAGTGATGGTCGTCTGTCTTTGCGTCTGTCTGCGTAAATTGGTATGCGGAAGTAAGCAGAATGGAACACGCGCCGATCATCCTCATGCCATAAGGCAAAATATCCGCTTCGACCAAAAACAGCGCGGGAACGACGACATAATTGAGATAATCGAGAATGTTATCGAGCAACGCGCCGTCCACGCCTTTGGCGTAGGTCTTCACATCTACCCAACGCGCGAGCATTCCATCAAACCCATCCACGAGCAGGGCGATAACCATGTAGATAATCATCGCCTTCCAATCATGTTCGAAGACGGCGATCAAGCCAAGCAATCCCCAGATCGCGCCTGTGGCTGTAAAGAGATGCACACTGTATGCGGCAATCACGCGCAAGGGATTTAGTTTTTGTTCATGTAGTGTCGAGGTTGTCATAAGGGTATCCTTTAGTAGTCATATAAACACAGGGATAAGAAAACGGGTACGCGCGATTATACAAGAAAAAGCGTCGAAAGTTGTCTAGCGGGGCTTCGACAGCGC
>DZBA01000219.1 GCA_022729775.1 Anaerolinea thermophila
AAGTCGGTCAAGGCACGCATACGGTGATGATTCAAATGGCGGCGCACGCGCTGGGTATTCCATCTAATAAAGTTGAAATTCGCACGTCGGATACCGCCAAGCAAGGTAACTCCGGTTCTGTGTCCGCTTCGCGTATGACCTTCATGGCGGGCAATGCCATCAAGGGCGCGGCGGAAGCGGCTCTGGAAAAATGGAACGCGGAAGAACGTCCCGCGATTGCCGAATATAAATATCTCGCGCCGCCCACCGAACACATGGATGAAGAAACGGGTCATTCGATGCCGAACTTCTCTTATGCGTATGTCGCTCAAGCCGCCGAAGTGGAAGTGGACCTCGAAACGGGTCACGTGCGCGTGATTCGTATTATCAGCGCGGATGATGTCGGTAAGGCGATTAATCCCGATTTGGTCGTCGGTCAAATTGAGGGCGCGGTGGTTCAAGCGCATGGATATGCCCTGCTTGAAGATTACAAGACCAAAAACGGCAAGGTGATGACTGACCAGTTCAGCACATATTTGATTCCCACCATTTGGGATATTCCTGAAAAGGTTGAGTCTGTGCTGGTGGAAGTGCCAGACCCGAACGGTCCCTGGGGCGCGCGTGGGTTGGGTGAACTTCCGCTTTTGTCGGTTGCGCCTGCCATTGCTGCTGCCATTCATGACGCCACGGGCGTATGGATGAGCGAATTCCCGTTCACGCCTGAGCGTGTGTTGAGGGCGTTGGGAAAAATCAATTGATGGGTGATGCGTAACCCGTAAAAAACACCATAGAGCGCGCAGAGATTTTTGGAGAATTTTTCCAAAACCTCTGCCGCTTCTGTGGTGGGAAAAGATGAATGACCTTCCCTTATCTTGGTGAAAACAAAGACCTGAACGATATAGCCCGCAAAGAAGCCAGCGGGGCGTTTATTTCTCTATCCGATGGGGTGACACATTACGAATTGCGCGGGGATGAAAACGCGCAAACCATCGTCTTTGTGCATGGGTTTTCTGTCCCATATTTTATTTTCGACCCTACTTTTGACTTTCTCTTTGGCGCGGGTTTTCGCGTTTTGAGATATGACCTGTTCGGGCGCGGATTTTCCGACCGTCCGCGTGTGAAGTATGACATCCATTTATTTGTCCGCCAGTTGAAGGAATTGCTCGATGCGCTGAATATCAAACAGGCGAGTGTCATTGGGCTTTCGATGGGCGGGGCAATTTCAACTGCGTTCACCAGCAGCCACTCTGGATATGTCATCAAGCATGTGATGATTGACCCTGCGGGCGCGGAAAAAATAGAACTGCCGCTTGCGGTTAAAACTGCAAAAATTCCCGTGTTGGGAGACCTTTTGTTCGGTTTGATGGGCAGCGGCAATATGGTTAAGGGGCTTGCTTCTGATGTGCTTGATAAAAAACTGGTTGAGCGTTTTCAAGAGCAATATAAAACCCAGATGCAGTTCAAAGGATTCAAGCGCGCGATTCTTTCCTCCATGCGGAACGGGATGCTGGATTCGTTTTACGAAACCTACCAGCGCGCTGGGCAATTGAAAAAGCCGACGCTGCTTTTTTGGGGTAGGCAGGACGCGACTGTCCCTTATGACCATAGCGCGAAAATCATGCGGGCGATCCCACATGCAGAATTTCATACCATCGAAAACTGCGGACATATTCCGCATTATGAAAAGCCCGAACTTGTCAACTCGATTTTGCTGGATTTTTTATCGAATGCCGCCTATGAGGCGTCATGATTTATGAAATAATTGATTTTGCCCGCCGTCATCGCTACAAGATATCCATCTTTGCGTTGATGGCGCTCGCTTCGCTGATTTGCGTCGTCCTTGTCGCTGCGCGGATCGAGTACACCGATACAAACCGTCATTTGGGTTTGGTGTGGAATCTTTTTCTAGCATGGATTCCTTTTGGGCTGGCGTACTTTGCGTATGCCTTTTCCTGGAAAAAGTGGAAGTTGTATTTTGTGCTGCCCATTACTGTTTTCCTGTGGTTGATTTTCTTTCCCAACGCGCCGTATATCCTCACTGATTTGCAGCACCTTGCAAAAAATTCTACGAACGTGCCGTTGTGGTACGATGTGATTGTGATGGTATGGTTTTCATGGACAGGGCTGTTGCTTGGCTTGGTCTCGCTATACCTGATGCATGATATTGTCTACCGTACTTTTGGGCGCTTGCCCGGTTGGGTGTTTGTGTTTATCGTTTCGGGGTTGAGCAGTTTTGGCGTTTATCTTGGACGTTTCGCGCGCTTTAACTCATGGGATTTACTCAACGACCCAAAGGAAGTCGCAGTCACCATCCTTGGACTTGCCATTGACCCTTCCATGCGGTTAATCGCATTTACTGTTTTGTTTTCCATTTTTTACCTGTTTGTATATCTTACCTTGTATTCGTTTGCCCATCTTGTGCAGGAGAAACCAAATGCAAAATAAATTGATAGTGATTCGCGGCGGCGGCGACCTCGCCAGCGGGGTCGCGCTGCGTTTGCATCACGCAGGCTTTTCGGTCATCATTCTTGAATTAGATACGCCTCTGATGGTGCGTCGCTCTGTTTCATTTGCCGACGCTGTTTATCAGGGACATCGCCGCGTTGAAGACGTCACCGCGCGGCTTGTTTCTGCCGACCAGATCATGGTTACGTTGGAAGTGGGGGAAATCCCGGTGCTGGTTGACCCGCAGGCAAATATTCTGCGAAATCAATTTGTGACCAGTCCTCAATCAACCATCGTTGTAGATGCGCGCTTATTGAAGACCACCCCTGAATTATTGGACGTGAAATTTCCACTTTACATTGGGCTTGGACCCGGCTTTGTCGCCGGCGAAAATTGCACCGCTGTAATCGAAACCCGCCGCGGACATACGATGGGGCGCGTATATTGGAGAGGCTCCGCGCAGTCTGACAGCGGGGAACCGGAAGGCGACCGTCGCCGCGTTTTGCGCGCGCCCGCAGATGGCGCGCTCGATGTTCATGTAGAAATTGGCGAGCATGTTAAAGAAGGGCAGGTGATTGCTACGCTTCAACCTGAAATTGCAATGGATGATTTCACGATTGTCAGCCCCTTCGATGGAATCCTGCGCGGAATGATTCATTCCAATGTCCGCGTTACCAGAGGCTTGAAGATTGGCGATGTAGACCGCCGTAATGACCCGGCATTGTGCGCGCTGGTCTCCGATAAGGCTTTGGCTGTCGGCGGCGGGGTATTGGAAGCAGTGCTGGCTTTTTTCAAAAACGCGGAAGAATAGCAAAAGACAAAAACTCCGAGACGTTCAAGTCTCGGAGTTTTTTTGCGTTGAGGTAATTTCCTTAAGGAGCGATTACATTCATCCTTCGATATATTCCCTTCATCTTTCCATAAACCTGCTTGAAGATGTCGAACTTTTCATCGTATAACGCGCGATGTCCGAGGTTTGGCTGGTAGGCGCGCTGGAACTGAATCAAACCTGGAATGTCCGCATACCCAATTTCACCCAGCCCCACCGCTGCGATCCACGCCGCGCCGCGCGCGTTGGCATAGATGGGATTGGCGACTTGTTTGATTTCCACATTCATCACATCCGCAAAAATCTGACACCATACACCCGATTGCGCGCCGCCGCCTACGATGTTGATGGCATTTACTTTTTGCCCGAGGAATTTCTCTACAGGTGAAAGTAACCAGCGCGTGTTGAACGCAATGCCTTCAAGAAAGGCGCGGATGATATCTTCGCGCGTATTGTTCAGAGACAAGTTGTACAGCCCGGCGCGGAGCGTGCGATCTTCCACTGGCGCGCGTTCGCCCCAGATCCATGGCGTGTACATGACTCCGTTTGCGCCTGCGGGGACGCGGTTTGCAATTTGGTCCAACACTTTGAAAATATCGGGGACATCCGCTTCCTGCAACAACTCATCCTTGTGATAGATGACATTGTCGCGCAGGAATGTGAGATTGCCGCCCGCCGTTGCTTGAAGCGCGGTGAGTAAATAGCGATGTGGAATCGCGCAAGGAATGGACGCCATACTCGAAGCAATATCCGTTTTCTTGAACGGCACATGCGCCGCAAGCCATGATGATGTGCCGATATAAAGATGCGGGACGTAGTCTTCCACTGCGCCCGCGCCAATTGCCGCGGCGGTATTATCAATTGCCCCTGCAACCACCTTCACATTCGGTGATAATCCAAGCGTGTTTGCGACATCATCGCGGATATTGCCGATCACTTTTGTACACGCCACGATATCAGGGAGTTTTTCACGGTCAATGCCGAGCGTGCGGATCAACGAATCATTATATTGAATCAAATCGGGGTTGCGGTTGTCTGTCACCCACGAAGTCACAATCGAATCAAAACTTGCGACAAACTCGCCCGTCAATCGTAAATTCATATAATCAAGCACATTCAAAAATTTGTACGCGCGCGAATACACTTCGGGCATCGTGTCGCGGATGAACAGCATGTGCGCGGCTGGGTCTTTGCCAGTCATCGAGGGCATCCCGCCCGTCAGGCGCACGAAGCGCAAAACATTTGAAATGCCCGCGCCGTCAATGTTGATTAATCCATTCAGTTGCTTGCGCAGATGAGGCGCGCCGCGCATGTCCATCCACAAAATCGCGTTGCCGATGGCGTTCCCTTCTTTATCAACTGCCACTGTCCCTTCGCCTTGCGTGGAACAACACACCGCGGTTATTTTTGTGCCTGCGCCCTGTTTTTGAATCAGCCTGCCTGCCGCTAACAGGAACGCCTGCCACCATTCTTCGGGTGATTGCTCCACTCCGCCGTCGGGCGTGATGATAAGCCGCACAGGTTCAGATTCCCAGCCGGCCACCTTTCCGCTGACAGTGATCAGCGCGACTTTCATTCCAGATGTCCCAAGGTCAACAGCGAGGACGAGATTTTCGTTTGTCATAATTTTTCCGTTTGTTATTTTTGCGGGTCTTTCATTTGTGTGACGAGCAATGCGCTGACCACCAATAACCCGATTGCCAGTAACAGCGCGGGCGTGAATGAGCCATCGGATGTTTTTAACGCTTCCATGATGTACACAAACACAACAGAAGCCTGACCAAACAATTGTATTAATCCGTTCGATGTTCCTTCGGGGGTTGGCTGTGTGACTTCCGAAGCGTACTGCATCCCAATGGGACTCGTGCTGACGAGGAAGAATCCCATCGCAAAGGCAGAGACGAATAACAACCATAAATGGGTTGCGTATGCCACGCCGATAAGACCGGGGATTGCCAACAACATTCCTGCAAGAATATATGGCTGACGCTTGCGTTGTTTATCCGAAAATGGCGGGATGATGACCGCGCCCAACACGCCGCCGACCAGCATCAACGCGCCGAGCGTGCCTGCATCGGTGGGAGTAAATCCGCGCGGGCGGATGATATTCTCGACCCAGGTGGTCACGCCGTTGAAAATTCCCAACCCGATAAACGAAACGAACAAATACAGCCAAAATGATTTGACCGTGAAGGCATGTTTGAGTCCATCCAGCATCAACGCGCGGACTTCGCTTCCTGCGGGCCCGGGCGGGGTGGGGGGAGTCTCTCTGGCAAGCAGGATAAACAACACCGATGAAAATGCCGCGATGCCCCCATAAATCAATTGAACAGTTGGGATGGAAATTGTCGCTGTGAGAATTGGCGTGAGTACCATGCCAAGCGCTGTGCCGACCAGATTGGCGAGCGTCACCAGCCCGACCGCAGTGGCGCGTTCTTCGATGGCGCCCTGACCGTTCTCGGCGCTGTAAGCGGTGATCCAGTTCTGGGCATTGTCAGA
>DZBA01000220.1 GCA_022729775.1 Anaerolinea thermophila
AGCGTTTTTATCTCTTTGTGGTGAAGAAAAAACCCAAGCCAGAATGTGGAGTTTGCTCCAAACAGGAAAACCATTACGAAATTAAAAGACCAGTACACGGATTTGACGGATTACGCGGAGTTGCACGGATTTTTTTGATTTGGTTGAATGATGGAGTAGGTTCTATGCACCAGTTTGGTACAGGACAAAAGCCGATATTTCAAGGCAAACACTCAGAATTGAGCGATAAGGTTATCAAGGTTTTCTATGAAGTCCATAACGAACTTGGCTATGGGTTCAGTGAGAAAGTCTATCGCAAGGCTTTTAAAATCGCGCTGGAATCCATTGGTTTGAAGGTAGACGATCAGTTTCCGATCAACGTTTACTTTCGCGGACAAGTGATAAGCGAATTGTTTGCCGATCTGGTTGTGAACGAGTTGATCATTCTTGAATTGAAAGCGGTCAGCCAGATTATTGAAGAACACGACGCGCAACTGCTCAATTATCTTAAAGCCACAAAAATCGAAGTTGGCTACGTAATGAACTTTGGTAAATCAGCCACCTTCAGACGAAAAGTCTTTGATAATGATCGCAAAGGGTCATTATCTTGGACAAACCAATAAAAGAAAAATCCGTTCTTTTCCGTGCAATCAGTGTACAAAAAAGGAGAACATTATGAAAGAAGCCGTTATCGTTAGCGCAGTCCGCACGCCTGTTGGCAAAGCAAAACGCGGTGGATTGGCAACCGTCCGCCCCGATGAGTTGTCGGCTGCGACGATTCAAGAATTATTAAAGCGCACGCCAAATCTCGAACCCGCCCAAATCGAAGATGTCGTTTTGGGATGCGCCTTTCCCGAAGGTGAGCAGGGCATGAACGTAGCGCGGATGATTGCGCTGCGCGCGGGCTTGCCCGAAAGCGTCCCCGCGGAGACCATCAACCGTTATTGTTCATCGGGCGTGCAGGCTATCGCGCATGTCGCGTATGCGATTAAGTCTGGTCAAATGGAAATCGGAATCGGCGGCGGCGTGGAGTCCATGTCCATGGTGCCGATGATGGGCTACAAGTTTTCGCCCAATCCGCACTTTGCGATGGAACTGCCGCACTATTACACCAACATGGGACTCACCGCCGAGAATGTCGCGCTCAAATATGGAATCACCCGCGAACAGATGGATGAGTTCTCATTGCAAAGCAATTTGAAAGCCGCAAAGGCAGTTGACACAGGACTCTTCGACCCCGAATTGATTCCCATTGACGTGGAAATCAGCGAGTATGTGGATGGC
Source organism: Anaerolinea thermophila (assembly GCA_022729775.1). Taxonomy (GTDB): domain Bacteria; phylum Chloroflexota; class Anaerolineae; order Anaerolineales; family Villigracilaceae; genus Villigracilis. Next base: position 1,264 of record DZBA01000220.1, read on the forward strand.
AAAGCCGTGAAGCGCTCATTCACCGTCAAACGTGATGAAGGTCCGCGCGCGGATTCAACCATCGAAGGACTCGCCAAACTCAAGCCCGCATTCAAAGAAGGCGGCATGGTTACTGCTGGAAATTCCTCGCAGATGTCAGATGGCGCGTCAGCGGTGATGGTCATGTCCGCGGACAAGGCTCACGAGCTGGGACTCAAACCGCTTGCGCGATTCGTCTCCTTCGCGGTGGGCGGAGTCCCGCCAGAGTTGATGGGCATTGGTCCCATTGCTGCGATTCCGAAGGCGCTCGACATTGCGGGATTATCCCTTAACGATATTGACCTGATAGAATTGAACGAAGCCTTCGCCGCGCAAGGTCTCGCCGTGATGAAGACGCTCAACATCAACCCTGATAAAGTCAACGTCAACGGCGGAGCCATCGCCCTCGGACATCCGCTGGGCTGCACAGGCTCCAAGCTCACCACGCAGTTGATCTATGAAATGGGTCGCCGCAAATCCAAATATGGCATGGTGACCATGTGCATCGGCGGCGGCATGGGCGCGGCGGCGATATTCGAGAATTTGCAATAATCAATGTCATTGCGAGGAGCGAAGCGACGAAGCAATCTCATTGTATTTGGAGATTGCTTCGTCGGGAAAAACACCCTCCTCGCAATGACATAAAAACCAACAGGAGAAATCATGTCTTTAACAATCGAAACCCTCATGTCCAAAATGCCCGGCGCGTTTTTACCCGAAAAAGCAACAGGACTCAACGCGGTGATTCAATTCAAATTCACCGGCGCGGAAGCAGGCGAATGGTACGCGGAAATCAAAGATGGAAAATGCGCCGTTGAAAAAGGAACGCACGCCTCCCCCAAGATGACCCTCACAGCCGACTCTGGCGATTATGTCAAAATCTTCACCGGCGAAATTGACGGGATGCAAGCCTTCATGCAGGGCAAGTTGAAACTCGCAGGCGACTTGAACCTCGCGACGAAATTGACTCAGATGTTCAAAATCAAATAAGAAAAAACACCGTCCCGAAGGTTTGAACGATCAATCAGATTTTTTAGGAAACCTTCGGGACGCTTCCCCCTTTCTTTCGAAACGATATATTTTTTTACGGCTTTGCCCGCGCCAAAATTGACTGGGCTTCTACATCTTCCGCCCAAGAAGTTTGAAATGTGTAATAGTTGATGCTAGCTGCGCGCAAATTCCAACTTTCGATTTCCGTGCCGAGAAAGTTCACTTCGACAACGATGCTTTCACGGCGGAAGTCTTGTTCCTGATCGAAAACAAAATTTCCAAGCGCGTAAAAAATCAAGCCGTCTGAAAAAGATTCCGTAGGCTGTATGATATGCGGATGATTTCCCACCACCAGTGATGCGCCCGCGCTGATAAAATCGCGCGCCCACACTCGTTGAACATCATCCGGTTGCGCTGCATATTCCACGCCCCATTGCGGCAGGAGGATCACTACATCCGCGATTTGTTTTGCAGCGGAAATATCCGCTTTGATTTGCTCTATATATTCCAGCGAAAGCGGCGCGGTACCGGGGGTATTTTCCGCAGCCCACACCCTTTCTTCAATTTGGTTGACCGCCAAAAACGCAAAGCGGATTCCATTCCGCGTCACGACAACCGGCGCGCGCGCTTCGCTCAAAGACCTGCCTGCGCCCACAGGTTGAATGTCAAGATTCGACAGCGTATCCATGGTGTCAAACATTGCTTTGTTGTCACACTCGTAACCTTTGCGCCCACAGTCCTTGACGTGATTTGTGGCAAGCGTCATCACATCGAATCCAGCAAATTGCAAACCCTCTGCCATGCGCGTCGGAGCAATCAAATTCATACTGACAGGACATGGCATCGGCGGAGAGACATCTGACAAGGAACCGTCCAAACTACCAACAGTAATATCAGCCGCGCGTAATTCATCCGCCACAAATTGAAAAGGGTAATGAAAATTATTTGTGTAGGTGAAATCACGCAAAGTGCGGTCCGCAATACAACGTCCTAAATTAATATCGCCGGTAAATAAAATACGGGTGCGCGGAACAGGCGTCAAAAACTCAGCGGTCGGCGAAGGGAGAGAAACATCAACCGAAGAAATGCTAATCGCCGGGGTGACAGGCGCTTTCTCATTACGAGTCAATGAATGCTGCGTAAGTCCAAACGCAACAGAAAATGCCAACATTGCCAAAAGTCGTTTTACCTGTTTCATATCAGTTAATCGCGGCGATATTTAAATCTAGGGATCGCTGACAACACTCTGGCTGAGCGATTCCTGCGCTTCTTTTTTTGGCAAAGGCTTGCTTCTGCTATTGATGAACATCACCGAGCCAATAATAATTGCCGTCGCAAGCCAAATGCGAGATTCCAACGGCTCATTTCCAAACCAACTGCCCAACAGCACCGCCACAATTGGGTTAACATAAGCATACGTAGCTACCAGTGAAATGGGGGCATTTTGCAACAACCAAATATAAGAGCCGAACCCAATAATCGAGCCAATGGTAATAAGGTACAGCAATCCATAAATCGAACGCGCCGAAACACCTGATGGATCCCAATGATTTAACTCGCCTGTCAAAAGCGAAGCAATGAGCAATGAGATGCTGCCCATCAACATCTCCGCGCCGGTGGTCATGAATGAAGACTTGGGAAGGTCTGCGGTCTTGCTGTAAATCGAGCCAGCTGCCCACAAAAAGCACGCGCCCAATAGCGCCGCAACGCCAAACGGGTTAAGCTCCGAATCGCTGCCCGAAATTTCGGCAGGACCTACAAGAATAAAAATACCCACAAACCCAATCAACAACCCAACAATTGCCTGCCAGCTCGGTTTGACGCCGTTCGGGCGCAGGGATTCCGCGATGACAAGGAACATCGGCACCGAACCAATAATCAGCGCGGCAATGCCCGATGGGATGAATTGCTCAGCCCACGCGACGAGTCCATTGCCGCCAAGCAGCAAAAACGTTCCGATAACCGCCGCAGATTTCCACTGACTGCGCGTCGGCAAGTCATTTCCCGCCGCGCGTTGCCAGAAGACAAGAATCAAGCCTGAAACGAAAAAACGTATCGAAGCGTGAAAAAAAGGCGGAATCGTTTCAATGGCAAATTTGATTCCCAAATACGTCGAACCCCACACAATATACAAAGCCAGCAAAGCCAACCAGATTTTTGATTTCATTTTTTCCTTTGTATTGAAAAACTAATTTCGTCCTGCAAACTCTTTCGCCAATATCGCTTTCTTACGCGCGGAGCCGTAACGATAATTTCCAAAATCGCCCGATTTGCGAATGACCCGATGACACGGAACAAGGTACGCAATAGGGTTATGCCCGACCGCCGTGCCAACCGCCCGTACCGCGCGCGGGTTTCCAATTTGCGCGGCGATGTGTTCGTACGTGGTCACGCCGCCGTTTGGGATTTGAATGAGCGCCTCCCAAACTTTGATTTGGAAATTCGTTCCGCGCAGGTGAATCTTGAGCGGTTGATTCTGCCCGCGCAGGTCGAGTCCCTGCCCGAAGATTTGCGCCGCGAGCGGAGCAGTCGCGCGGTGGTCTTCGCTCATCCGCGCATGATTCCAGTCCGCAGCAAAAGCGTCAATCGCTTCCCCCTCATTGTTTGACACAAAACTCAGGTGACAGATTCCACGTTCGGTGGCTGCAAGCAGGCACTTCCCAAACGGCGTGTGATGAATGCCGTATTGCATATCAACACCCGCGCCATGTGATTTATATTCACCGGGCGTGACCGCTTCGGTGGTGATGAAGAGGTCATGCAGCCTGCCCAAACTGGAAAGCCCGACCCGGTGCGTAACATCCAGCAGGTTTTCAGATTCATCGAGCAATTCCTTCGCGTGTTCTTTTGTCAAAAACTGCATGAAACGCTTGGGGCTGATTCCCGCCCACTGCGTAAACACGCGCTGGAAGTGATATTCGCTCAAGCCAACAAACGCTGCGATTTCCTCCAGTTCAGGCTGTCGCTCCACATTGGTTTCGATGAATTGAATGGCAGATTCGATTAGTTTGTAATGTTCCGACAACTCGACATTCTTTTCCATATTAATCTCCTTTTTGGTACAGGAGATTGTATTTAACCTTACCTGTAAAGGCGACCCGTTTCTTGCTCATTTTCTTCCGCTTAAAAAATAAACAGATATGCTCCCGCATATCCGCTGCCAAATGGCAAAAAAATAACCCCGCACATGCCGTGTACTGCGAAGTTTTGAACCTGCTTTCGCAGGTGGTCTCGTATTGGGAAACGCCGCCTTGGCTCTAGCCTATCGCGTTATTTCTTTCAAAATAAGAGACCTTTTAGAAGGTGTTGGCTCAAAACGGAAGAGCAATATCACGAACACAGCAGGGTTGCATTTCTTATACCATAATCGCGCACACAAGGGTAGATAAAAATTAAAGGTTCATTGGGAGTTGCCGTGATTTTGCTAACGAGGGATTGGCAAATCCCGT
>DZBA01000221.1 GCA_022729775.1 Anaerolinea thermophila
ATTGGAAATTAAAATTCTTTACGGCTTGACGCTTCAAAAGTGATGTGCTACCATAATTTACTAAATATATTGAAAATCGAAATAGGAGTAACTATGAGTAATAAACGACGTAGCATGTTGATCATCTCCATACTTGTGCTTTCAACCTTGTTGATGTCAGCTTGCACCCAATCTTTGTCTTCTGCGCCTGCCAAAACGCCAACCCTGCTTCCAACCGGGCTGTTTGTTTCGCCGATCCCTTCGGTCGAGAATCCGATGGCGATGATTGAAGAATTTGCAAAACAAACCGCTGCTGCTCAAACTGTTGTGGCGGGAGGCGGTACACCGCAACCCGTAACAACGCCTGGGGCTGCTGTTACTCCGTTAGGCGGAACGCCCGTTGCTGTTACACCCACGAATGCAGTTGCGACTACGCCACTTGCTGTCGGCACGCCCGTGCCTGCAGGCGTGCGCCCAGCGACATATACATTACAAGCTGGTGAATTCCCATACTGCATCGCGCGTCGTTTTAACGTAGACCCTGATCAACTATTAAGTTTAAGTGGACTGACCAGCCCGGATGTATACTATGCAGGTTTAGTTTTGAAGATTCCGCAAAGCGGAGCCTTCCCCGGCGACCGTTCTCTGGCTGCGCACCCAAGCACATATACAGTTGCTTCATCAGAAGATACCCTGTATAGCATAGCATGTAAATATGGCGATGTTGACCCCGCTTCGCTCGCTTCTGTCAATGGCATTTCACCTGCGACGAACTTGACGATTGGACAGCAAATCAAGATACCGTAGACAAAAACTTCAAAGTCCAAGCATTTGCTTGGACTTTTTTTATTTTTATAAAGGATAATCTATATGTCGTTTGAATTGCTTCACTCTGAAATTTTACTTAAGGGACGAGCATTTGCCATTCGCCGCGATCACCTTAAAACCCCAAATGGCGGTGAAACCAAGTTTGATATTATTGAACACGGCGGTTCAGTGGTGATCCTGCCAATTGACAGTGAAGGAAACCTGTTATTTGTCAGCCAATATCGTCATGCTGCGGGTATGGATTTACTTGAACTACCCGCCGGTACTTTGGAAAAAGATGAAGACCCGGCGGTTTGCGCCGCGCGCGAAATCCGTGAAGAGACTGGGTTTGCAGCTGATAATATTCAAAAAATTGGCGCTTTTTATCTTGCGCCTGGATACTCCACTGAATTTATGCATGTGTATCTCGCGCGCGATTTGCGACATGATCCCCTCGAAGCGGATGCGGATGAATTCCTTAGCTTGAAAAAAATTCCACTTGGAGAGGCTATCCAAATGGCAGAGCAGGGGAAGATACCCGATGCAAAGACCCTCGCCGCGCTTTTGATGGCGAGACCATATTTGAAGTGAAATTGTAAAAGCGGCGAGTAATTTGCCGCTTTTTGTATTCCTACAATAGTTATCCAAAATATGACAACAGGCACTAATATTTAAGCGTATAATAACTAATCGCTGGACAATAATAGAGATAAACTTGTTAGTTGGGATTTCAGAAAGCGTTTGAAAACCTGAAAGATTTTTCACCGTCTTTACAAAATATTCTCTTATCAAGGAGTTAAAATGAAAAAACCGATCGTAACGATTGACGGCAACGAAGCCACTGCTTCGGTTGCTCACCGCTTGAGCGAAGTGATTGCCATTTATCCCATTACCCCATCCTCTGCAATGGGCGAATTTGCAGATGAATGGACTTCAAAAGGCAAAAAGAATTTATGGGGAACCATCCCCGCGGTGATCGAAATGCAGTCCGAGGGTGGCGCAGCGGGCGCAGTGCATGGCGCATTACAGACAGGCGCGTTGACGACCACCTTCACCGCCTCACAGGGCTTGCTGTTGATGATTCCCAATATGTATAAGATCGCGGGCGAGCTCACCAGCACCGTGTTCCATGTCGCAGCGCGTTCACTCGCCGCGCAGGGACTTTCCATCTTTGGCGACCATCAGGATGTGATGGCTGTGCGCCAGACGGGCTGGGCGTTGCTTGGCTCTGCTTCTGTGCAGGAAGCGCACGACTTCGCCGCGATTGCTCAAATGTCCACGCTCCAATCGCGCATTCCTTTCATGCACTTTTTTGATGGGTTCAGGACTTCACATGAAGTTGCCAAGATTTTCCAAATCACCGATGATGAATTGAAATCACTCATTGATATGGATTTGGTACGCGAACACCGCGCGCGCGGACTCACCCCCGAGAAGCCCGTCCTGCGCGGAACGGCTCAAAATCCCGACGTGTATTTCCAGGCGCGCGAAACCGTCAACCCCTACTACGCCGCCACCCCCGCCATCGTCCAAGAGATGATGGATAAGTTTGCCAAAGTCACCGACCGCCAATATAAGATTTTCGAGTATGTCGGACATGCCGAAGCCGAGCGCGTGGTCATCGTGATGGGATCAGGCGCGGACACCGCGGAAGCGACCATCGAGCATTTGATTGCAAATAGCGAGAAGGTCGGCTTGTTGAAAGTCCGCTTGTATCGTCCGTTCTCGGTAAAGCACTTTATAGATGCGCTGCCGAAATCGGTCAAGCAAATTGTCGTTTTGGACCGCACCAAAGAACCAGGCTCGATGGGCGAGCCACTTTATATGGACGTGGTCAACGCATTATCCGAAGGTGGGCGCGCGGAAATCAAGGTCATCGGCGGACGTTACGGTTTATCCTCCAAAGAATTTACACCCGCGATGGTCAAAGCCACGCTGGATGAATTGAAGAAAGCCGAACCCAAGAATCATTTCACCGTCGGTATCAACGACGATGTTTCACATACCAGCCTCGACGTGGACGCTTCGTTCGCGGTGGAACATCCTGAAACGGTGCGCTGCGTGTTCTTCGGTCTTGGCTCAGACGGCACAGTCGGCGCGAACAAGAACTCCATCAAGATCATCGGTGAAGAGACGGAAAACTTCGCGCAAGGTTATTTTGTGTACGACTCCAAGAAGTCGGGACAGATGACCACCTCGCACCTGCGCTTTGGTCCCAAGCCGATCCACGCGCCGTACGTCATCGAACCCAATCAGGCGAATTTTGTTGCCTGCCATCAGTTCAACTTCCTTGAAAGATTCGACATGCTGAAGTATGCGAAGGAAGGCGCGGTTTTCCTGCTCAACAGCATGTATGATAAGAATGAAGTTTGGGACAATTTGCCGAGCGAAGTTCAAACCACTATCATCGAGAAGAAACTTAAGTTCTACGTCATCAATGGTTATGATGTCGCCGAACAAACTGGCATGGGGCAACGCATGAATACCATCATGCAGACCGCGTTCTTTGCCATCTCTGGCGTGCTTCCGCGCGAACAGGCGATTGCCGAAATCAAACACGCCATCGAAAAGACCTACGGCAAACGCGGTGAAGCGGTTGTGAAGAAGAACTTTGAAGCGGTGGACGCGACGATTGCGAATCTGCATGAAGTGACTGTTCCCGCGAAAGTTACATCCAAGATGACGCGCCGCGCTGCTGTCCCTGCCAATGCGCCTGATTTTGTTAAGAATGTTCTCGCCCCGATGATTTCCTTCGATGGCGATAACCTGCCCGTTTCTGCAATGCCTGTGGATGGCTCATATCCGCTTGGCACGACGCAATGGGAAAAACGAAACCTCGCGCTTGAAATTCCCGTTTGGGAAGCTGACCTGTGTATCCAATGCGGTAAATGCGTGATGGTTTGTCCGCACGCGGTTATCCGCCATAAAGTGTATGATGAAAAACTGGTGGCGAATGCGCCTGAGACTTTCAAATCCACCAAGTCCAAGTTTAAGGAATTCTCGCAGGGTTATGCTTACACGGTACAGGTCGCGCCCGAAGATTGCACAGGCTGTACCTTGTGCGTGGAAGTTTGCCCCGTGAAAGATAAAACAGCAGTGGGTCGCAAGGCAATCAACATGGCTCCTCAGCCTGCTTTGCGCGAAGCCGAAGCCAAGAACTGGGACTTCTTCATGGAAATCCCTGACCTTGACCGCAAGCTAATCAACCCCTCCACGATCAAGAATTCGCAGTTGCTGCGTCCATTGTTTGAATTCAGCGGCGCGTGCGCGGGCTGTGGTGAAACGCCGTATGTCAAGCTTGTCTCGCAGTTGTTTGGTGACCGCTCGGTCATCGCCAACGCGACGGGCTGCTCATCCATCTATGGCGGCAACCTGCCGACCACTCCGTGGGCGGTCAATGACAAGGGACGCGGTCCCGCGTGGTCGAATTCCCTGTTTGAAGATAATGCGGAATTTGGTCTCGGTATGCGCCTGACGATTGACAAGCAGAAAGAATACGCGCTGGAACTGCTCAAAGGCTTCGAGAAGGAAATCGGCGCGGAGTTGGTGAATCAGCTTGTCAACGCGAATCAGACCGACGAAGCAGGCATTGAAGCGCAGCGCGAAAGAGTCGCGGAGTTGAAGAAGAAACTCGCCGCGTCATCTGATAACCGCGCGAAGGACTTAATCAGCCTCGCGGATAATCTTGTCAGCAAGTCGGTTTGGATCATCGGCGGCGACGGCTGGGCGTATGACATCGGCTACGGCGGTTTGGATCATGTGATGGCTTCTGGCCGCAACGTGAATATCCTCGTCCTCGATACCGAAGTGTATTCCAACACAGGCGGGCAATCGAGCAAGTCCACGCCGCGCGCGGCTGTTGCCAAGTTTGCCATGGGTGGTAAGGGAATGCCCAAGAAAGACCTCGGCTTGATTGCGATGTCTTACGGCTATGTGTATGTTGCGCGTGTTGCGATGGGTGCAAATGACCAGCAGACCCTGCGCGCGCTGCTCGAAGCGGAATCCTATGACGGTCCGTCGCTCATCATCGCGTACAGTCACTGTATCGCGCACGGATATGATTTGGCGAAGGGTCTCGAACAGCAGAAACTTGCGGTGCAGTCGGGTCACTGGCCCATGTATCGTTACGACCCGCGCCTTGCCCTGGAAGGAAAGAATCCACTGGTGATTGAATCCAAAGAGCCGAGCATTCCGTTCTCGCAATATGCCTACAATGAAACGCGCTACAAGATGCTCACCCAAATGGATGAGGGACGCGCTGAAGAATTGATGAAGGAAACCCAGCACGACGCGAAAACCCGCTGGGCGTTCTATCAACAAATGGCTGCGATGCACTACGAGAAAGAAAGTTAGAGATTAGAGACTAGAGATTAGCCACCTAATCTCTAGTCATCTCTCATAAAAGGACAGAAACAATGACTGACTTAACCACCACCTATCTCGGCTTGAAATTAAAAAATCCGCTTGTGGTTTCGGCTTCGCCCATCTCGAAAAATATTGCGATGGCGAAAAAATTTGAAGATGCGGGAGTCTCCGCAATTGTGATGTATTCACTCTTTGAAGAGCAGATCATCCACGAATCGCTGGAGCTCGATCACTTCCTGACGCAAGGCACTGACTCATTCGCCGAAGCGCAGTCCTACCTGCCCGATGGCGGCACATATTCGATGGGCGCCGAAAAATATTTGGATCAGGTTGCTGGTTTGAAAAAGGCGCTAAATATCCCCGTCATCGGAAGTTTGAACGGTGTTTCAAAAGGCGGCTGGACGAAATACGCCAAGATGATTCAAGATGCGGGCGCGGATGCGCTTGAATTGAATTTATATTACCTGCCCACCGATGCGAATCTCACCGCGCAGGAAATCGAAAACGCGCAGGTGGAACTCGTCGCGGAAGTCAAATCCGCGATCACGATTCCGCTCGC
>DZBA01000013.1 GCA_022729775.1 Anaerolinea thermophila
AGTTTTTGATGTGGTGCTTGAATAAAATAATTATACTGCTATTTTTGTAGAACAGGCTTAAGCCTGTTCTACGGTGTACACGCAAAACATGTCAGGGATGGATTCGAAAGTCTCCTGACTTTCGAGGCAAAATCGGGAGATTTTGCAGTCCGAGGTGACAACCTTTGCGCGCACACGCTCTACGTTCTACGTAAGAAACTGTTTTTGCTTTTCGTCCAAATAGTAGTATGATTTGAATTCGCGCGTATCTGCTTCGCATGAACGCGACGAATCAACAATCACTATTTTATCAACCAAAGCGTGGAATAGGGGGCGGCGCTGCGGACTCTACCTTTATCGGAGGGTACCATGTCAACTACTGCAATTTCTACAAGCACGTCACAGCGTAAAAAGGTGACAACGCTCTCGTTCCGTCAAAAGAAGGAACGCGGCGAACTGATTACCATGCTCACCGCTTATGATTATCCAACCGCAATGGCAATGGACAAAGCGGGCATTGACGCGATCCTCGTCGGCGATTCGCTGGCGATGGTTGTTTTGGGTTACGAGACTACGCTGCCCGTCACGATGGATGAAATGCTCCATCACGCGCGCGCGGTGGCTCGCGGCGCAAAGTCCGCGTTGTTAGTGGGGGATATGCCATTTATGTCATATCAAACTTCAATCGAGAAGGCAATGGAAAACGCGGGACGATTCCTTCAACAAGGCGGAATGGACGCGGTCAAACTCGAGGGCGGACGCGAGCGGGCGGATGCTGTCCGCGCGATTGTCGGCGCGGGAATTCCCGTCATGGCGCATATTGGACTCACGCCGCAATCCATCAACCAGCTCGGCGGATTCCGCGCACAGGGAAAAACCGCAAGCGCGGCGAAGCGGCTGCTCGAAGATGCAAAAATTCTCGAAGATGCGGGCGCGTTCAGCATCGTGTTGGAGGCTGTCCCCGCGCGGCTGGCGGAATTCATTTCGAAGCAAATTTCCATTCCCACCATTGGCATCGGCGCGGGCGCGGGCTGTGACGGTCAAGTGCTGGTGACTCATGATTTGCTTGGGCTGTTCGACCGCTTCACGCCGAAGTTTGTCAAGCAATACGCAAATTTTCACGACATGATGAACAAAGCGTTTACAGAATATATTGATGATGTGGAGACAAAAAAATTCCCCGCCGTTGAACATGCCATTGAAATGATGGATGGGGAATGGGATGAATTTCAACGTTTAACGGCTACGGAGGTTGAATGAGCGATATTTTACTTGTAGGCACTGGCGCGCTGGCAACTTTATTTGCGGCGCGATTAAGCGAAGCAGGTCACGCGATTTCCATGCTGGGGACGTGGAAGCAAGGTTTGAAGGCGCTGCAAGAAAACGGCGCAAAAATTGTAGACGAGCATGGAACTGAACGCGCGTATAAAGTTCACGCCACGAACAATCCGCGCGAAGTCAGCGGCGCGAAGTACGCCGTGGTGTTGGTCAAGTCCTGGCAAACGGAGCGCGTAGCCAGCCAGTTGAAGTCCGCGTTGGCTGGCGATGGGCTTGCGGTTACACTCCAAAACGGAATTGGCAACCGCGAAATATTGGCGCGTGGTCTGGGCGAAGCGCGGGTGGCTTTGGGTGTGACTACAACCGGCGCGACGCTTTTATCTCCGGGTGTGGCGCGCAGCGGCGGCGAAGGCGTTATTTCCATCGAACGGAATCCGCTGCTCAGTCCGCTGGAGTCCGCGCTGCGTGAATCGAATTTTAATTTGCAAGTGGTGAACGACGCGCAATCTTTGATTTGGGGGAAGTTGGTCATCAATGCGGCAATCAACCCGCTGACCGCTTTACTGCGCGTGCCAAATGGCGAGCTGCTTGCGCGTCCCGCAGCGCGGCGGATGATGGCTTCTTTGGCGCGTGAGGCGGCGGAGGTCGCAAAAGCCGAGCGGGTGAGTCTTCCGTTTAGCAACCCTGTCAGCGCGGCAGAGGATGTCGCGCGGCGCACGGCGTCGAATCTTTCCTCGATGTTTCAGGATGTGCGGCGCGGCGCTCCCACCGAAATTGATTCCATTTGCGGCGCGGTGACAAAACGCGGCGAGCAATACGGCATTGAAACGCCGTATAACCGCGCTTTCTGGCGCATGGTCAGCGCGGCTGTTGCAAGGTAGCAACCTACTCGCATTGTTTTGCGCATGGTAAGATAAACGAAAAAATTTCGGAGGTTTTCATGCGTAAGTGGTTTTTGATTTTTATGATGGCGGCATTGTTGGCGCTTCCATCTTTGGCGTTTGCCCAAACAGATTTGACGCTGACGAATGTAGAAGTGCAGTTATGGCCCGAATATGACCAACGCAGTATGTTGGCGCTTGTTGATTATTCCGTCCCTGCAAACACAACGCTGCCGGTGGATTTGCAATTCCGCATCCCGAAGGATGCGAACTTGATTGCGGTTGCTGTCTATGGCGCGGATGGAAGCCTGCTGACTGCCGAGACCAAAGATTCCAAAGTCGAGGGTGAGTGGGCATTTTTTACCGTGACGCTGGATTCCTTGCATGGGCGTTTTGAATATTACCAGCCGCTCACATTCAACGGTGACCAGCGCGTTTTTTCATATTTATGGAGCAATTCATACGCGGTGGATGCGTTTACGATTAGCGTGTTAGAGCCAACGGATGTGACTTCTTTATCCGCCGAACCCAAACTGGCGACAACGACGCAGCAGCAGGGTTTGAATTATCACAGCGGCTCGCCGGTAAAACTTGCCACTGATGAGCAATTCACATTGAATCTTGAATATACAAAAACAACCGATACGCTGGTCGCTTCCGCGCCCTCTCCGCAGACGGTTCAACCTGTCGAGCCGTTGGATGAGACCACAGCGGGCAGGGTCTCTTTGAGCAATTCGCTGCCTTACATCATCGGCGGACTCGGCGTGATTATGGTTGTGGGCGGTGTTTTCTATTACTGGCAATCTGGGCGGGACAACGCGAAAAAATCGCGTTCGCGCAAACATTCCCGCTCTGATGAAGATGACGGCAGTGATGTGTATTGCGCCCAATGCGGAACGCGCGCGCGCGGCGGTGACCGCTTCTGCCGAACCTGCGGCTCGCGGTTAAGAAAACAGGAAGAGTAAAAAAACAAAACGCGCTCCATTTCGGGGCGCGTTTTGTTTTTCTAATCCTCTTCTTCCACTTTCCAATTTGTCATTTGATTGAGAACCGCGATTTCTTCCGCGCTCCATTTGATATTGACCGCGCCGAGATTTTCCTCCAACTGCGTGATGGAGGTCGCGCCGATGATGGGGCTGGTGATGACCGGGTCCGCGAGCATCCACGCCAGCGCGATTTGTGAAATGGTCGCTTTGTATCTTTTGGCAATCGCTTCCATTTCATCGAGCAGCGCAAAATTCTTCTCGATCATCGCATGTTGCAGACCTTTTGCGCGTTTGCTTGCGGGCAGCGGTTTATCGCGGCGATATTTGCCGGTAAGGAATCCGCCGGCGAGCGGGCTGTAAGGGATAACGCCGATGTTGTATGTTTTGCATACCGCGTGTAGTTCGCGCTCGAATTCGTCGCGGTGAATCAAGTTGTAATGTGGTTGGAGCGCGTCATAGCGGGCAGTGTTGTGCTTATCCGATGCCCATAGTGATTGCATCAACTCCCACGCGGAATAATTGGACGCGCCAATGTAACGCACCTTTCCCTGTTTGATGAGGTCGTCAAATGCGCGCAGCGTTTCTTCGATGGGTGTGTCATCGTCCGTCCAATGCGCTTGGTACAGGTCAATATAATCTGTTTGCAACATTCGCAGCGAGTCTTCCACAGCATTCATAATGTGGACGCGACTCAACCCTTGATTGTTTTGTCCCTTGCCCATCTCGCCGCGCACTTTGGTTGCCAGCACAATCTGTTCGCGCGGAGTTTGACTCTTCTTCATCCAATTGCCAATGTAAGTTTCTGAAACGCCGCCGGGGTTTCCTTCGATCCATTTTGAGTAAATATCAGCGGTATCGAGAAAGTTAATGCCGGCGTCTATGGTTGCCGAAAGAATTTTATGCGTTTCGGTTTCATCCACCGACCAGCCGAATTGCATTGTTCCCATGCACAAGACTGAAACTTTAAGACCTGTATTGCCGAGTTTTTTATATTCCATGTTAAGTCTCCGTTGAAGTGATTATGAATTGATAGATTATTTTCCGCATTCCAATTTTTCCATAAACGCCGCGGCTTCATTCGGGCGCTGACGTTTGACCTGCTCCCAAACGGAACATACGCCGCGCTTGATTCTTGCATCTATTCTCAAGACGTTTTGGGATAATTCCTGCGCGGATTCGATGTCACCGGTGAGGGCGCGCGCTTCGATGAAGGGCAGCCACTCATTTGGGTCTTCCGGCGCGTACCCAAGTGAGGTCGCTTCGTTGCCAAGTGAAATCACTTTTTGGTAGTCTCCAATCTGCTGCGCAAGTTCCGCTTTGGCGAGGTAGTAGCACCATTCATGCTTCGGTTCGGGGAAGAAGAAGGTCGGCGCGGCGGGCGACTGTGTTTCCGTGATGATGTTGGATGTATCCGAGAGCGGGATGGCTTCGGTCAGCGCGCGGGGAAGTTTGGCGTATGTGGCTTCATCTCCGCGCTTGGGGTCAAGCACGCGCAAGCAGCCGTTTTTGGGCATGTAAATCACAATGGCTTGCGATGTGTTGCCATAAAAGTTAACGGTGCGGTATGGAAATTTGATGGGCGTGTTGGGTTCAAAAGATGGCAGGGTAGTTCCGCCGACGCGTTTTTCGGTATATAACATTAAGTAGGGTAAATTTCCGCGCGTGAAGTCTGGCGCGTACATCCAATTAATTGGCGCGGTGAAGGAGATATCCGTTTCGTAATCAATCGGCATTTGGTGGGTGAGGATGAGCGTATTTGGTTTGAGCGCGGGGATGCGCCACGCCATTTGCCAGTAGATTTCTTTTTGCTTTTCCCAATCGCGGCGGAAGATATTGCCGTTGAAGAATTGCTGCCCGATGCCCAGCGCAATCAGAACGGCAAACATGGCGGTTTTGATTTTTTTGTGTTTGAAAAATAATTCCACAATGCCGATGATGAAGGCTGTGCCGCTGAGCATCATCGAGACCATGAATCTATCGTATGAAGATTGCAGCGTGAGCGGAAGTCCAGCCGCGAGCGAGGGCAAACGTCCGAGCAGGATGCCGATGATGCCGGTGAGAATCAACCCAACTGCAAAGGAGGTGGAGGATTCATGCGCGGAGATTTGGGGGTAGATGAATATCAGCGATGCAAGAATCAGCCCGAAGGTAAGCAGGGACGCGGGCGCGAGGGGCGAGGAAAAAGTCAGCGGGAGGATTTGAATCCAGATGTAGAATCCGACTTTGAGCAGGGTATCCAGCGCTTCCCAAACATAATCCAGCGCGGTGAAGGTGTTGGCGGCTGTGATTTGATAAGAGGCGTACGCGCCGAATTTGTAATAATAAACCAGCCACGCGGCGTTGAGAATCCAAACGAGCAGATAGGGCAGCCACGTTTTGAATGTTTTGAAAAATTTTTGAATGTAGGTTTGGTTTTCAACCTGACTCATGTGGAAGAATAAAAACAGAAAGCGCAGACCCTCGATGCCGAAGAAATATTCGGTGGGAAAGATTCCGCAAATTTGCATTAATAGCGCGATGGTTGTGTATATATACGCCGGTTGTCGAGATGGCGTTTGCAGCGCTTTGAAGGTAAACCCAAATGAGAGGATGTAAAAAATAAAGGGAATGAGTTCCTGATTGATGTGCGTGTACGCAACCCAGTGTTGACTGTAACCGGGAAAGACCAAAATAAGCAGCGCGGCAATGGCGGTAAGCTGCGGGCGTTCGCGCCAGATTTGTTTGAACGTCCACCACGCGGCAACGCCGGTGACGAATCGAATCACAAGCGCGAAGAGTTGCCAATAAATTGGAACAGGCGGAATCAGGCTGGTGGTGAAATAAAAAATGGGACCGAGAAAAGGTCGAAACGGCGCGAAGGCGGGGTTAAACTCAGCGGGTCCGAGAAATTGCGCAATCCATGTAAAGGGCAGGTCATCCCAATAAAAACCGGTGAAGGGGAGCAGAAATCCGTAGGCGAGCAGGGTAACAAGAGCGAGTGAAAAATGCGGGGCTGGGAATGCGGAAAAAAGTTTTCTGAAAATTTTCATAAGGATACATTGCGGAACATAATTCTACATTCCGCATTCTAACTTCTGCGTTTCTTTATCTGCTGACCGCAAAAATGTTGATGGCTTGTTGTTTGCCTTTGAACATGGCGGGACCGAAATCTTCCAGACGGTAATCACCGGTGAGTCCTGTGCGCGTGTAGTTGTCAATCAACAGCGGGCGCAGCACGACTTTGGTATGGCTTTCGATGCGCGCGGCAAGGTTGACTGCGTCGCCGATGCAGGTGTAAATGGCGCGGGTTTGCGTACCGGTGTAGCCCGCAATCATTTCCCCGGATGCGATTCCGATTCCGATGTGGATTTGCGTTTTATTTTGCGCGGCTTGTTTGATATTGAATATTTTGAGTTGTTCGAGCATTTGCAAACCCGCGCGCACGGCGTATTCGCGGTGTTCTTCAAAGTACATCGGCGCGCCGAAAAGCGCCATCAGTCCGTCGCCGACCATTTGATTGACCGAGCCTTTGTTTTCGGTGATGCAGTCGAACATGATGCCGAAATAATCGTTGAGCAGTTCGATGGTGTCGGATGGGTCTTGACTTTCTGCGATGCTGGTGAAGGAACGAATATCCGCGAACATGACCGAGGCGGTTACGTGCTTGCCGCCGAGTGAAAAGCCGGTGCGCAGCAATTCTTCCGCGACTTCTGTGGTGGCAAAGGTTCTAAATAATTTGCGTTGTTCATCGCGCAGGCGTTTTTTTTCAAGGCTGGCATTGACCCGCGCGCGCAGCATGACCGGGTTGACGGGTTTGTTTAGGTAATCTTCCGCGCCAAGTTCCACGCATTTCACCACCGCGTCTATCTCTTCCATCGCTGAAGTCATGATGATGGGAATTTGCCGCAAGTCCACATCGTTGAGGCAGGCTTCCAGCACTTGATACCCGCTCATCCTCGGCATTTCAATATCCAGCAGCACAAGGTCAAAAGATTGTGTGCGGATTTTTTCCAAGCCTTCATCGCCGTCCTCTGCGGTCTCGACGGTGTGTCCGAGCTGTTCAAGATTGCGCGAAAGCACCATGCGGTTTACTTTATTATCGTCAATGACGAGCAAGCGGGCGGGATGTGTGGAAGATGTCACCATGGAATACCTACTTCAAGCCTTCCAATTCTTGCTTGACGGTTTGAAATTCCGCTTCGATGATGTCCACGCGGTTTCCGACTTCGAGGTTGTTTTCACGCGCGAGGGTTTCGAGCTCCTTTGCCAGCGCGGAAAGTTCCATTGCGCCGAAGGTGGCTGCGTTGGATTTCATCGAATGAGCTGCGCGGCGAAACCCTTCCACGTCTTTCTTTGCCAGCGCGGAACGCATCTGCGCGATGAGCGTGGGCGCGTCATCGAGAAAAGCATCCACCAATTCGCCGATAAAATCAGCCCCCGTCGATTCTTTAAGGTCGTTGAAAGTACTTAAGTTGATCTTGGACATTAGCGCTCCTAAATTTATTTATTGGTATTTCGTGAGTGACGGAGTCCAAAGTCTCCCGACTTTGAAATGTCAACGACAGGAGTCGTTGATTCCGTTTTATGTGTTACGTCAGTTTTTTTGCTTTAAGCAAAGCATCCACCAGCTCGTTGATGCGGATGGGTTTGGTAATGTAATCATCCATGCCTGCGGCAAGGCACATGGCGCGGTCGCTTAGCATGGCGTTAGCGGTCAAGCCGATGATGCGTGGCTGTTGAAATTCCTTTGTGCTGCGGATGACGCGCGTGGCTTCCAAGCCGTCCATTTCGGGCATTTGCACATCCATGATGATTACGTCATAGGGTTGGGTCTTGAGCGCCGCGACGGCTTCCAATCCATTGACGGCGACTTCGGCATGATAACTCATTTGTTTGAGCAGGTGCAAAGCGAGTTTTTGGTTTACGGCGTTATCTTCCGCGAGTAAAATTTTGAGCGGATGCCGCAAGCCAAGTTCGGGGTCGAGTTTGAATTGCTCCGCGTTTTTCATCCCTTCAACTTTGGTGACATGTCCGAAAATGCCATTCAGCGCATCGAGGAATTGCGCTTGCTTGCTAAACTTTGCAAGATGAATAAACGTCGAAGACTCGCGTTCTTCCGCGTCCCGTTGGAGATGCGCGTCAAAAATTACGATGGGGAATTCCACGCCATTTGCGCGGAGTTGTTTTGCAAGTTCCACGCCGCTCATTTCCATCATTTGCATATCGAGCAGCGCAAGGTCAAACGCCTCGCCGTTTTGAATCCATTGCAGCGCTTGGCTTGCCGATTGCGTCTCGCGGGGCGACATGCCCCAGCGCTTTGTTTGCGCTTCGAGGGTTGCGCAGCGCGCGGCGTTATCGTCCACAATCAGGACGCGCTTATTTTGCAGCGCGGGTTGGGCGCTCATCAGCCGCATCCGCTCAGGGGATGCGGGCGCGGCTTCGGCATAAATCGTAAATGAAAATGTCGCGCCCTTGCCGATGCCTTCGCTTTCGACCCACATCGCGCCGCCCATCAATTCGGCAAGCCGTTTGCTGATGGCAAGCCCCAAGCCTGTGCCGCCGTATTTCCGCGCGGTGGAGCTATCCACTTGGCTGAAAGATTGGAATAAGCGGCTGACGCTTTCGGGTGGGATGCCGATGCCGGTATCTTGAATGCTGATGAGTAACTCATTGTTCTCTTCATCAGGTTTGCGTATTTTGATGACCACTTCGCCTTCGGATGTGAACTTGACCGCGTTGCCAAGCAAATTGAGTAGAACTTGCTGCAAGCGTGTTGCGTCTCCAACGATGGCGGGCGGCACATTGGAATCCATTATGTAGACGAGGTCGAGGTTTTTATCAGCAGCTTTGATGGCGATGATGTTGATTGCATTTTCCACGCAGTTGATCAGGTCGAAGGGCGCGTTTTCCAAATCCATCTTTCCTGATTCAATCTTTGAGAAGTCGAGAATGTCGTTGATGATGGTCAAAAGATTTTCGCCGCTGCTGCGAATCACTTCTGCAAAATCGTGCTGCTCATGCGTGAGCTGCGTCCCCAGCAGCAGACCTGTCATGCCGATAATGCCGCTCATGGGCGTGCGGATTTCATGACTCATGGTGGCGAGGAAGGCGCTTTTGGCTTTGGTGGCGGTCTCGGCTTCTTCTTTGGCGCGTTCCAGCTCGCTGAACAGGCGGGCGTTTTCCACTGCAACGGCGGCTTGCTGCGCAAAAAGATTCAGGCGGCGCACGTCTTCTTCCCGGAAATAGCGCATCGAGTTGCTGTCTGAAATGCTGATTGCGCCCACCAAATGTCCGCTGACGATGAGCGGCGCGGCGACCATGGCGTGCAGCTTGTCGGGATTGTATTGCTGCGAGCGTCCTTCCCATGAGGCGTAATCTTCGAGGATGAGCGGTTGGAGGATTTGCGCTACAAGTCCCATTGCGCCTTCTCCCAATTTCAGCCGCGTGCCGACGTAGCTCCGCTCGCTGCCTCGCTCTGTGTTATAGCTGATGACCACTTCCATTTCTTTGTGGAGCGGGTCGTATGTGGCAAATTCA
Organism: Anaerolinea thermophila; assembly: GCA_022729775.1. Taxonomy (GTDB): domain Bacteria; phylum Chloroflexota; class Anaerolineae; order Anaerolineales; family Villigracilaceae; genus Villigracilis. Next base: position 9,641 of record DZBA01000013.1, read on the forward strand.
CCGTCGCTGGCGTTGAGCAGGGCAACCGCGCGCTTGACAATATCCTCCAGCAGCAGCGAGATATCCAGCTCGGTGGAAAGTTCCGTCATGGTGATTTGCAGCGCTTCGAGATATTCGTTTTGCTGGCGCACGTCTTCTTCGGCGCGGGTACGTTCTTTGATTTCTTTTTGAAGTTGGTTATTGGCTTTGGTAATTTCCAGCGTGCGTTCTTTGACCTGCTCTTCGAGATTTTCATAGAACGCGCGCAGCTGCGCGGTCATCTGGTTGAAGGCGCGCGCGAGGACTCCCAGCTCGTCATCGGTCATGACCGGCGCGGTCTGACTCAGGTCGCCTGCTGTGACTTGCGTCGCGGTTTTGGTGATGGCAAGGATGGGAATTGCAACTTGTCGCACAAGCAAATAAGAGCCGAATGCCAGCAGCAGCGCGGAGGCGAATCCTACCAGCAGGATCGTGAAGGCAAGTTCGCGCGCGGGCGTGAACGCTTCGTTTTGGTCAATTTCTGCAATCAACGCGACGTTTTGACCGTCCACCCAATGATATACGCCAATGACCGGAACGCCCGCGTAGTTTGTGTATAAGTCCGCGCCGTCCTTTCCCTTGAGCGCTTCGTCTATCCCCTTTGAATATACCCCATTGGGGAAATTCTCTTTTTCGAATAACGCTTCTGCCGACACAAAAGCATGATTTGTGTTGACCAAATACGATTCGCCGCTTACGCCTGTCCCATTGCTGTCTTGAATTAAGCGGTCAATCCGCGCAAGGTCGAGATGCGTGACCAGCACGCTGACGCGGCGTTTTTTTTGGTCGAACAGGGGCGTTGCAATGCTGATGGCGGGCTGACCGGTTTCGGGTGATGTGTAAATATATTCCACCAACCGGCTTTGACCGTTGATGAAGTACGGCGCGTCCGCATAGGATTTTCCCTCGCGCGATGGGTCAGTGGAAAGGATTACATTGCCATCCAGATCGAGGATGAGATATTCGGTGGAATCAAACCCGTTGGTGACGACAAATTTAAGATATTCTGAAAGCGTGTCGTATGCGGATTGATATTCTTCGTCGTTTTGGGGAAGGGATGAGAGCTTGCCTGCCTGTTCGCGCACTTCGGGAAGCCACGCGATGAAGACGAGATTGCGGCGTTGGTCGTCCACCCAACGGCTAAATTCGTCTTCTTTTAAACTGGCGATGGTTTCAAGACGCGCAAATACAGATTGTTTGAGCGCATCGCGCGCAAGCACAAAAGTCAGCAGCCCCACTAGGCTGACCGTCACCAGTGACAGTAAGAGGAAAAAGCCCACCAGCCGGGCGGTTAGGCTTTTCTTCCAAAATCTCATTAAATGGTTCTCCGAAAAAATTTAAGGTTGTTGTTTGACCGCTTCGATGTTGAATTCACCGGCGATGGTTGCGTAATCTGTGCCGTAGTATTGCTTCGATAATTCTAACAGTGTTCCATCCGCGTGCATTTGCTGGATGATTTCGGTTACTTTCAATGTTAATGGATACGAGGCATAATTACTCTTTTTATCCGTCGCAGTAGAAAGATACTCAAAAAAGACAGGCTCTCCAAGTTGTTTGATGGGCATTCCGTCTTGAATGGATTGTAAACCTGTTGGCTGCGCGGTTAAGGTCGCGTCTAAATTAACGCCATCGCCTTCCGCCAAATCTTTCAGCGCGGAAAGGTCTACATCGTACCCGATAATTTGCGGGTCTTTGACAACGAAGTCAATGGGGTCGCCGGGGATGTTCAACACACCGCGCAGGTAGTCGTCGTATGTGCAGCCGGTGCAAGCGCCGATTCTTTTTCCCGCAAGGTCTTTGGGTGTTGAAAAAGCGACATTATCTTTGTGTACAAAAAAAGCGGCGGGCGTTGCGTAATATGGCTGTGAGAAATACAACGCTTCGAGGCGTTCTGGCGTGGGCGCCATAGACCCGACGCTGATGTCCCAACGACCATCCCAATTGCCCGCGACGAGTTGTCCCCATTGCGGGCTGACAAAACAAGCTTCCACGCCGAGCCGTTTTGCAATTTCGATTGCGGTGGCAACATCGAAGCCGGTAAATTCATCGGCTGTCGCTTCATTTGGCGCGCACTTGGTATTTGCCGCGCGTTTTGCATCCGCCTTGAGCTCGGACTGTGGCGGGTAGGCTGCGTCTGTGGCGACGATGATCGTTCCGCGCGCGAGAATTTTGGTCAGCAGGTCGTTGGGCGCGGATTGTGTTGCTGTGGCATTTTTCCCCTGACATCCAACAACTGCCAGCATAATAAGGGCAATTAGAAAGGTGATACTTTTTTTAAGCATGGCTCTCTCCTTTGGCGAATTCATTCAAGAGCATATCTGATTTTTTGAGCAGGGGAATTTTTCAACGTAATCGCTCACGATTGATGTTTACGCGCCTTTTCCAGCGCGTTAATTAATTTTTCGACATGGATGGGCTTGGCAATGTAATCATCCATCCCGGCGGCGAGGCACATTTCGCGGTCGCCTTGCATGGCGTTGGCGGTGAGACCGATAATGCGCGGGCGGTTTTCTTTCCACTTTGCGCTAATCTGGCGCGTGGCTTCCAAGCCGTCCATTTCAGGCATTTGCACATCCATCAAAATTACATCGTACGTCGCGTGTGATAAGGCTTCGAGGGTCTCCAATCCGTTGGCTGCCAAGTCTGCTTGATATCCCATTTGGGATAAAAGGCGCATGGCAAGTTTTTGATTTATGACATTGTCCTCGGCTAACAGGATTTTTAATGGGTTTCGTAACGCGAATTCAGGGTCGAGCTTTACGCGCTCTGGCGCGGCAGGTTTTTCAACCTTGCCGCCGACAAAAAGTCCCGCAAGCGTATCAAACAGCTGTGATTGTTTCAACGGCTTGTTGATATACGCCGCAAAGAGATTTTCCGTTTCATTGGCTTCGCGTTGCCCAATGGAGCTGAACAAAACCAGCGGAAGGTTTGCGGTATGTTGGTGAATACGCCTTGCCAATTCCAGCCCGTCCATTTCTGGCATGTGCATATCCAGAATGGCAATATCGAATACTTCACCGTTTTCAAGCCATTGCAGGGCTTGTTTGGGGAATTCGGTATCGCGCGGAATCATGCCCCACTTTCCAGATTGCGCGTTGAGGATTTGGCGATTGGTCGCGTTATCGTCCACAATCAGTACGCGCTTGCCGCGCAACTCCAGCTGCTGTCCCAAGTATTTGGGAAGCGGGGTGGTGGGCGATTCATACACGGGGGCTGTGATTGTAAACGTAAACGTCGAGCCTTTGCCCAAGCCTTCGCTTTCAGCCCACATTTCCCCGCCCATTAACTCCGCAAGGCTTTTGCTGATGGCAAGCCCCAAGCCTGTGCCGCCATATTTACGCGTGGTGGATGAATCCGCTTGCGTGAAAGATTGAAAAATCCTGTTGATGCCATCTGGCGAAAGCCCAATCCCTGTGTCGCGAATCGAAAAAGAAATTTTTGTTTTGTTCTTTTTCGCATCCATTCGCGCGGAGACCTTTAGGACGATTTCACCTTTTTCTGTGAATTTCACCGCGTTGCTTAACACATTCGCCATGATTTGGCGCAAACGCACCACGTCGCTTTTGATGGCATGGGGAACATGATCCTCGAAGATATAGGCAATTTCCAAATGCTTTTCAACGGCGCGCGCGCTGACCATATCCAGCGCGGACTCGACGCACTCGCGCAGGTTGAACGGACGCGCTTCGATGTCCATGCGCCCGGCTTCGATTTTGGAGAAATCCAAAATGTCGTTGATGATGGTAAGCAGCGCGTCACCGGAGTTTCGGATGGTTTCTGCGTATTCGTGCTGTTCGTCGTTCAAAGGTGTATCGAGCAGAAGTCCGCTCATGCCGATGACCGCATTCATGGGCGTGCGTATCTCGTGACTCATCGTGGCGAGGAACGCGCTCTTGGCTTCATTGGCTGCTTCGGCGGCGGCGCGCGCTTCCTGTATTTGGCGGAAGAGCCGCGCGTTTTTGAATGCCACGCTTACATTCGAAGCGATGGTCGTCAATAACCGCTGGTCGTCTTTTTTGAACGCGCCTTCTTTCGATGTGCTTTGCACGCATACCACGCCGATGGATTTGCTGCTAATGAAAATCGGCACGGCAAGGTAGGAAAGCGCTTTGATATTCATGCTGGAAACGCCCATTTCTGCGCGGCGTTTCGCCACATCTTGATTGATCAACATGGGTTTGCCCACTTCCATAATTTTGCTGGTTAACCCATGACCATAGGGGCGCGGCTGCAATTGCTCCCCATAACAATATGGGAAGTTAATCATATTGGTTTCTTCATCGAGCAGCGCCACGTATGCCATCTCCGCTTTGAACACGGTGCGGATTTGTTCGCCGACCAATTCGATGAGCGCGTTCAAATCCAACTCCACTGCAATTGCCGCGCTGACGGTGTTGATGGTGGAAAGTTCGCTGGCGCGTTGGTTGGTCTCTTTGAAGAGCCGCGCATTTTCAATGGCAATTGCCGCCTGGTCTGCCAGTAATTGCAGCACGCACAGGTCTTCCGCTTTGAATTCGCGCGCCTCGAAGAACGAAAGATTCATTACGCCCACAATGCGGCTGCCAATTTTGAGCGGCATTCCAACGATTGCGCCGTCCTCGATCTTGCCTTGATAATAAGGATGCGCGCCCATGTTTTCGATGATGATGGGATTCTGGCTGTGGGCAACCATATAGGTCAGACCCTCGCGGCGCGGCGCGTTGAAGGGTTTTTCGCGTTTGCCTTGCTGGTCATACGCCGAGCCAAATTCCAAAACATCTTCTTCGGCTTTGTATGTAAAGACATGAACAGCCGCCGCGCCGCGATACAGTTCAAATGCGTCTTTAACGATGCTGTCCAGCACTTTTTCGAAATCAAGGTTAGAGGTTTGACTCAGGCTGGCGCGCCGCACCGCCTCCAATTCTGCTGCGCGCTGTTCTGTTTCTTGCAGCAGCCGCGTGGTTTCGCTGAACAAACGCGCGTTTTCAATTGCAACGCCGACATTTGCGGCGATGGTTTGCAGCAGGCGCAGGTCGTTTTCGTCAAAGGCATTTAACCTTAAACTTTGAGCATCCAGCACGCCCAAAACTTTGGAGCCGGCAAAAATGGGAACGCCCAAATATGATTGGGTTTCGTATTCGTCTTTCGCGGCGTTAAGATAAACCGATGGGTTGTGCGCTTCCATTTCTTCGGGACTGTTCAACAATAGCGGTTGTCCCGTTCGGATGATTTTGGTGGTCAGCCCGCCTTCATCCAAATCCCAGGGCGGCTCGTCCTCGTAATATTTTGTGTAATAACTATAGACCAAACTCACGACGTTCGTTTTCGAATCATACATGAGTATATTCACGATTTCGGAGTTGAATATCTCCCGCACCTTATCGCCGACGTTGCGGGTCAGCGCTTTGATATCCAGCGACTTGGAAATTGCGTTGCCGACTTCGTTCAGGGTGGCGAGCTCGGCTGCGCGTTCTTCGAGCTTGTCGAAGAAGTTGGCGTTCTTGATTGCCAGTGACGCTTGCAGGGAAAGTTCTTCTAAAAATTCAAGGTCGGCTTCTTCAAATGATTTGCCGCCTTCGCGCCAGATCGCCATCATCCCGCTGATTTTATCGTCGGCAATCAATGGCGCGACCATCAACCGTTCCTTTTCGCGAAAATCTGTGCCGGGGATTTGCATGGTGCGCGGGTCTTTGCTTGTATCGTTGATGAATTCCGATTTTCCTTGAGCCGCCAGCGAACCAATGATGCCATCCCCGAATTTCACCCTGTCGTTCAATATCTCTTCGGCATCCTTGCCGATTGCCACAATCGCGCGGAAGTATTCCCCGCCTTCTTCGGGAAGATAAATGGCGCTTGCCGCAGCGGATAATAACTCGCGCGCGTGAGCGGTGATTTTGTCCATCACGGTGGAAAGATTGAGCGTGGAGGAAATATCGCGTCCGACTTCGTTCAGCACAAGGCTTTCGCGCGCGCGCCGATTCGTTTCATCGAATAGCCGCGCATTGTTGAACGCTGTCGCGGCTTGCGCCGCAAAATCCATTGCCAGGCTGGCGTAATTCTCTGTGTAATAATTCGGCTGCTGCTTCCCCAATGTGATGATGCCGATTAACTCATTGTTGAATAATAACGGCACAGCCATATACCCATGTATGTGCGCGCGCGCATGTGGCTCCGCATTGAAGCATTTAGGATATTGGGCGGGCGCGTCGTTGATGATGACTGGTTTCAATGCGCGCGAAATTTCATGCCCAATTTTGTCTTCTTCTTGCGTCAGGTTTGCCCCAAACCCTATCAGGCTTTCCATGTCGTCAAACCCGTATCCGGCAGCGAACTCGCGGTAATTATTTTTTACTTGAAAGAAAGCCGCGCTGTCATACGGCACCACTTTTTGTAATTCCGTCAATACGAGGTTGAAAAACTCAGAAAGGCTGAGCGAGGCGTTTAGCGCGTGGGCGATGGCGCGCAAGGTTTCGGCTTGTTCGTGCGCTTTTCGCTCCGCTTGAAAGAGGCGCTGTGTTTCGTCGAAGAGGCGTTTATTTTCCAGCGTGACGCTCATCGAACGCGCAAGCGTTTGCAGCAGGCGGACATCCGATTCTGAAAATGCGTTTTCACGTTCGAGGTTTTGAAGCGAGATAACGCCAATGACTTCATCGCTTGCTATCAGAGGAACCCACACGCCTGAGCATACGACTGTATTTTCGCCTGTGTCTTCGCCTAAATCGTGCGAGTTATATTTTTCCGACTCTTCCATGAAATTGGTGTTGACCACCAGTGTTTGGCGAGTCCGAAGCACATGCCCGCCAAATCCGCCGCTGTCTTCTTCGCCGGGATAGGGCAGCGGCGATGGATGGATTTTTTTGCCGTTTTCTATGATGTATGGATAATAGGTCTGTTTTGCTTCTTTGTCGTAAATGGCAAGCACAACAGTTTGCGCGTCGAAGATGCTGCGGATTTTATCTCCAACCAAATTAATTAATTCATTGAATTCAAGCCGCGACGCTATCTTTTCCTGAATCAAATTGATGACGGAAAGTTCATGCTCGCGTTGGGCGAGTCGCTGCTCAAGTGATAAACCTTGCGGCGCAGAAGATTTGCCCGCTTTTGTTTTGCGGGTGGCGGTCTGTTGGGATGTTGCTTTTTTATTCGTCGTTTTTTTTGTCTTTTGCATCTCAATTTTTTTGACCATAGCGCCTCTGTCTGCGGCTTAAGGTGATAATTCAATCCGCCTATTTTAGCATCTCTCGCAAGTTTTTTATGGGCGTTTGCATTACAAGGTCGCAACCGGGCATGATTGCATCCGCGCGCGCTTCTTTTGCCTTTCGGGTTGATTCGCGTACCGAATCTTCATCCCCCGCGAAGAGCGTCGCCATTGGGTCGAGGTTTCCAAATAACAAGGTATCTTTCAGCGCGGAACGCGCCGCGGCGAGTTCAACAGTCTGGTCAATGGATACTGCATCCGCGCCGGTTTGACTCAACGCCGCGAAGGATTTTGTCACATTCCCGCAGACCGACAACACGCGCGGACTTGGCAGCTGCGTATGCAAGTCTTTTAGCGCGGGCAAAATAAACTGTTCGAATCTGGCGGGACCGATAAAGCCCGGCGAGCCGCCCATTTCGTGAATGGTGATAAAGTCCGCGCCCGCGTTGCGATATTGCTTCCCGATTTTTGCAAGAAAAAGTGAAAGATGCCCAAGCGCGTCTTTTACAACTTGCGGTTCTTTTTTCATCTCCATAAACAAATTGATTGGATTGCAAAGATATAAAAGCAAGGTGTACGGACCTGGTATCAATCCTGAAATCGCAACTTCTTTTCCAATATCGTCTTTGAGCAATTTGAGCGCTTCGCAAATCAAGGGGATTCTTCCGCGTTCCCAATCTTCAATTTCTAACCCGCTAATCTCTTTTGCGCTTTCGCATATAAATTTTTTCACTTGGGGAAATTGCAACTCCCCGCCCTCGTAAAAATTCAACTCCGCGCCGAGCGCTTCGGCGGGGGCGCACAAATCCAATGGCAGTGTGGCGGACGGCATCCCCGTCAATTTGAATGTGCTTGCCGCCGCCCGCGCCATCTTCCCCGCGTCTTTGTGGACTTCGTGCAGGGATAAGCCTTCGCTTGCCAAGCCTTCCACCGTGATGTGAATCAATCCGCTGAACGCAGGTTGTGAGTTAATTTTCTTTCCTGACAATAACTTCAAAATTTCTTCGCGCATAAATTCTCCAAATACAAGATACAAGATACAAGATACGGGTTACAGGTTACGTATCCCGTAACTTGTAACCCGTAACAATCTCTAATAACCAATTACCATTTACCAATTACTTGCTTTTCGCCGCCTTCGCAATCGCCGCAATATGCTCTGGCGTATTTCCGCAACAACCGCCGACGACCTTTGCGCCGAGTTCGATGTACTTCTTTGTATACGTCGCCATGTCCTCGGGACCCATGTCGTACACGCCTTGCTCAGTTTCCAAATCCATGTGCGGCACGCCCGCGTTTGGTTTGACCCATAATGGAACTTCGGGCATGGTTGATTTATATTCGGTGACAATCTTTTCCATATTATCGAGTGTGGTTCCGCAGTTTGCGCCGATGAGAGTCGCGCCCATTTCGGTATAGCGCTTGATAACATCCTTCGGCTTGACGCCCATCATCGTGCGCGTGCCGCGATCATAACTGAACGAAACGACAATCGGCAAATCGGTGACGGAGCGCGCGCCTTCAAACGCGGCAGTAGTTTCTTCAAACGCGAACATCGTCTCGATGACCAACAAGTCCACGCCGCCTTCGGCAAGCGCTTTTGCCTGTTCCGCGAAGGTCGCTTTGACCTCATCCGCGTCAAGCGGACCGTAGGGCTTAATCAATCCGCCGACAGGACCCATCGAGCCAGCGACCAAGCCATTGTTGAGCGCGGCGGCTTTGCGGGCAATTTCCACCGCGCGGATGTTCACTTCGGGCGCGCGGTCTTGATATTTGGAATCTTTCATTCTCATGCGCGTCCCGCCGAAGGTGCAGGTGAGGATAATATCCGAGCCTGCCTGCGCGAAGGAACTCGCCAGTTTCAAGAGCGTGTCGGGGTCGTCAATGATGAGGTCTTCGGGCGGCTTGCCGGGCTTCAGTCCCATCTTTTGTAAATTCGATCCCGTCGCCCCATCCGCAACGAGGATTTCACCGCTGTTGAGTCTTTCAAGAAATTTGTTCATCAATGCTCCTTGTATTTTCGCGTTTATAGTTTTTCCCATTCTTCGCGGCTGATCTTTGCCTGACGCAACAGGCGGGCAAGCAAGTCTTTGCTAATTTCGCTTTGATGGGGATTGGGTAGAATTACATGAATTATTCAGGTTAACACAAGTTGCCTTACAGTTTGTCACTCTGAGCGGAGCGAAGAGTCTTGATTTTCAGTCGTAGCGATGCTTCGCTCCGCTCAGCATGACATAATTAAAAGTAAACCAATTAAGGTTAACCTGAATAAGCCTCTGCTGGAATCAGTTGAATTCCATCTACGACGGGTAACTTATGTCCCATGCGCAAGCCCAATACCAGCCAATCTTCCAGCGCGCTTTGCAGTTCTTCACGGCACGCTTCCAACGCGGGCGCTTGCGCCCACACGCCGTCGAAGCCTGGGATTTCTCCGTAATATTGTTTGTCTTCAAGAATTTCATAGACCGCCAAATGCATGGCGCTTTGAATGTAATGAATTAACATGGCTGCCTTCTTTTTCTTTGGAGCAAGTATAAATGGAAATTCATAATTCTGAATTCAGAAATCTGAATTGACTTAAGAATCATTTCACCGCAAATTTCTTCGCCATCGGGTCCGCTTTGCGATTCGGAATCAAATGCGCGATGTGCGGAAACGCTTCGCTCATGTGCGGGAAACTCGTCGCCTGCATGAACTGGTTTTGGAATTCAGGATCAGTGGGCAATTCAAATCGCTCCACTTTGCGGGTGACCGCGTCAATCTCGTTGCGCTTCTCGATGTTCAGCAACGCAATCCGCGCCCCGTCGCCCGCGGAATTTCCAACCGCGTATACATGATCCAACTCGCAGTCGGGAATCAGCCCGATGAGCATGGCTTTCTCTTTATCAATGTAGCTGCCAAAACCGCCAGCCAAAATAATTTTATCAGGAGATTCCAAACCGTTGCGCTTTAATAATGTCCGCGCGGCGGTGAACAGCGCGGCTTTGGCGAGTTGAATTTGCCTCACATCCTGCTGTGTCATGGGAATATCCCGCCCGATGGAGGTTTCATGCTCCCACGCGATGACATATTCCCAGCCGCTCGCGCCTTCGCGCACGCGGTTGGACTTCAGGTCTTTTTTGAACTTGCCGCGCGAATCAACAATCCCCGCGCGGAACAATTCCGCCACCGCGTCAATAATCGCGGAGCCGCAGATTCCTTTTGCTTTGCCCGCGTTCCACTCATCCTCACCGACAATTTTATATTTGGGTTCGAGAGTCTCTTCGTCAATGTGGACTCGTTCAATTGCGCCGGGCGCGGCTCTCATTCCATACTCGACGTGAGCTCCCTCAAGCGCGGGTCCCGTTGGCGTGGAGGTGCAGGATAACTTTTTGCGATTGCCCAGCACAAGTTCCGCGTTGGTGCCGACATCAATCAGCAGCCAGTTTTCATCCTGCTTGTGCGGCTCTTCCGCGAGAATCATCGCGCTGGTATCCGCGCCGACGAAGGAAGCGATGGTGGGGAGGACGTGAATATTCGCGGAGGGGCTGATTTGCAATCCCAACTCGCGCGCTTTGACATCCACCGATTCATGCACGGCTGGCACAAACGGCGCAAGTCCCAAATCTTTTGGCGGAAGATTCAGCAATAGATGGTGCATGGTGGAGTTGCCAACCAAGACCATTTCGAGAATATCTTCTGCTTTGATAAAGGAAGATTTATCCGCGCTTTTTCCGTCTTTGGCAAAGATATTTTTGTTGGCGGTTTTTACCGACTCTTTCAGCAATTTATTTAATGTAGCAATAATCGCCTTGTGCAATTTCTCCAAGCCGTCTTTATGCTCGATGGTGTATTGAATCCGCGACATGACATCTTCACCGTATACGATTTGCGGATTCATCTCCGACTCCGCCGCGAGAATTTCGCCCGTGCGGAGGTTGCACAGATACAGCGCCACCGTCGTCGAACCGATATCCACTGCCGCGCCGTAACTGTCTTCATGCAAACCAGATTGCACTTGAATGACTTCCTTGTCGTTCCAAACGGATACAGTCACATTCCACTTTGCTTCGCGCACAGTTTTGGATAACGTCCGCAGGCATTGATAGTCAATGGACATCTCATGCCAGCGCGGAAGTTTTTCCTCGCCGCCGCGCACGAGTGACATGGAGGTTTCGAGTCCTTTGGCTAGACGTTCCCAATCTGCAATGGGTCGCTCCAAATTGGGCGGCGTCATGTTGACGAGATATTTGCGAATCGCGGGTTTGACCTCGATTGCGCGCGCGCTCGCGCTCTTGCGGATAATCTGCTTGTTGCCGCGACTCTCTTCGGGGACATTGATCAGCACGTCGCCGCGAATTTTGCATTGACACGAAAGCCGCACTTGACCAATTTCCCAGCCTTTGCTTTTCAATAAATTCGGTCTGCTCTCGAAATATTTTTGTTCCTGCGGCGTGACAGGCGAGACGTTTTCGCGCTTCGAGTCAATGTTGTATTTCTCGAAGCGCCCTTCTTCGATTAAAACAAGGCACTTGCCGCACGTGCCGTTTTCCGCGCAGATGGATTCGATTTCCACGCCGAGTTCGCGCGCCGCTGTGCGTACCGATGTGCCTTCGTCCGCTTGTCCACGGCTGCCAGAAGGTTGGAGGATGATGTTGTGTTTTGTCATAGTTTTTTTCCAACACAAAGGACACCAAGTACACAAAGAAAAAAATCCTTTGTGACTGTCGTATCCTTTGTGTTAAATCTGTTTTTTCGGAATCTCGACCCGCGCGGCTTCGTCTTCCAGTTCAACCAATAAAGCGTTTGCGACTTCTTCAGTGGTGCCTTCGCGCTCAGTCCATTGTCCGCGTTTGTATTGCTTTGCGTAATCTGTTGTGGATGTTGCGTTGATTGCCATTGCGTAAGCGTCAATTTTATTTTGAACTTTCTGCGAGAGTTCTTTCTTTATGGTTTGTCCATCCCCTTCAACAGTAAATGATTGCGGGATTTCCTTCCAATACATGATTCGATATTTTGCCATTGACCTGTCCTTAATAAAAATTTAGAGATACAAAAGTATTTGCGCCCGATTCACAGAAAACCTTTGCATCTCTTTTCTTACGTTTGCGATATTGGATT
>DZBA01000222.1 GCA_022729775.1 Anaerolinea thermophila
GGGAAAAGATTTCTCGCTACCGCTCGAAATGACAAGTCAGAATGAGTAGGCTGAGTAGTTACCCCCAAAAAACGGCATTCAGAATTTTATTTCTGAATGCCGTTTTTTTTATTTTCCTTCATATCCATTCGGGTGTGACGTGTGCCACTCCCATGCGCTGGAAAGAATATCGCGCAGGTTGGTGTGCGTTGGCTTCCAGCCCAATTCATCCATGATTTTGTTCGGGGATGCAACCAGACGCGCGGAATCACCGGGGCGGCGCGGGGCTTCGACAACAGGGATGGCGTGTCCCGTCACCGCGCGAGCGGATTCAATCACCTCGCGCACCGAAAATCCATTTCCGCTGCCGACGTTATACGTCAACTTATCGCGCGCTTCGAGCGCGTTCAACGCAAGCAAATGCGCAGAGACCAAATCCGCAATGTGGATGTAATCGCGGATGCACGTGCCGTCCGGGGTTGGGTAATCTGTGCCGAAAATGGTCGCGTGGTCTGACTGTCCCAGCGCAATTTGCAACACGCGCGGAATCAAGTGCGATTCTGGTTGGTGCGCCTCGCCGCGATTGGGCAGCGCGCCGCAAGCATTGAAATATCTCAACACCGCAAAATGCAAACCGTAAATTTGGCGATACCATTCGAGCGCCTGCTCAGTCATCAACTTGGTATGACCGTAAACGTTGGTGGGTCCAAGCGGGGATTCTTCGGTCAGCGGGTCTTCGCTCGATTGATACACAGCGGCAGTCGAAGAAAAAACCATCTTCCGAATCCCCGCCTGCACTGCGGTTTCCATCAAATTCAATGAGTTCATAAAATTATTACGGAAGAATTTACCGGGGTCTTTCATGCTCTCGCCCGCTTCGATGAAGGCGGCAAAATGCATGACCGCATCAAACTTGGTGGAGGTTAAAGCCTCAGCCAGCGCGTGGCTGTCTTCCAAATTGGCGTGGATGAATCGCGCGCCTTCGGGGACTGCCGCGCGATGCCCGGTGACCAGCGAGTCGAACACGGTGACGGAATGCCCGGACTTGATCAGCGCCTCTGCGGTGGCAGAGCCAATATAGCCCGCGCCGCCTGTGATAAAAATATTCATTGATGTTCTCCTGTATGTTTGCTGCAAAGATTATACAATACTCAAGATTATCTTATTGCCCGGCGAGTTCCTGTTGCTGCCAGAAAACGCCATACCAGCGCAAATAGTCCTTGACATGCGCGCCCCAATAATTTTCGGTATGGTCGCCGGAAAAACGATGGAATTCGTGAATATACTCATTTTGCCTGAGTAATTCTTCAAATAAAATGGAATCGCCAAGTCCTGGGTCTGCGTCGCCAATGTCAATCCAAATCAGGGGACGTGTTTCTTCGGGAATATTTTTTGTAATCATATCGAGATAGGGCGCGTTATCCTTGAACAGCGCGGGCGAGTGGAATCCCAATGCGCCAAACAACGCAGGATAATCGAAACCCAGCTTTGCTGTCCAGCCGCCGCCGCGAGAGAGTCCGCCCAGCGCGCGGTATTTTCGTTCGGCGCGGGTGCGATAATTCGCGTCTACGTATGGAATCAGGTCGTTGATAACGCGCGAGCCAAATCCCCCACCGGATGGCAAATTCCAATAACGGTCATCGGGAAATACAATAATGAACGGCGCAACTTTATTGTTATGAATTAACTTATCCGCCATCTGCGGCGCGCCAAGCCGCACCCATTGGTCTTGGGTGTAGGTTTGCCCATGAAGCAAATATAAAACGGGATAACGCGCGGTTTCATATTCATAACAGGGAGGCAGGTAAATCATAAATTCCTGCGGCGGTCTGGTGGTTGCGACCACATCCTGTTGCACGCGCCCCGGCATGGTTAAACACGCCAGTGGGGTGGGCGTAAATACCGGCGCTGCGGTGACAGTCACCGTTGGCGGCGGGGCAATGATGGCAGGCGTTGTCGTTGGGGCGGATGCGGCAACTTGGGGCGCGGAACACGCGGAAAGCCCAATAAAAACAGAAAAGCAAAATCCAAGAACGGCTTGACGGGTTATCATTCTTCGCATTATACTCGTATGGCTTGTCGCGGGGCGTAGCGCAGTCCGGCTAGCGCGCTTGCTTTGGGAGCAAGAGGCCCCGGGTTCGAATCCCGGCGCCCCGACTATGTTGTTACATGGGCAGAAAATCAAAAGCCACAGGAAACACTGAGGAAACCTTCCTTGTGATTCCGTGGCTTATTTGATAGGTTAAATTCCATAGAGGATGTAAAAAAATGGCAAAGATAATTGACGGAATTGTTGAAGCAGTCCGCTATAAGAACGGACAGATTACCGGGGTACGGGTGTACGAACGACGGGGAGCCACCTATTCAGACCGCGTACTGCTGGACCGCAAGACCTTGCTGGAGCGCCTGCAAAAAGGACAGCAGTATATGACCGGCATACGTCAAGAACTCCGCGCCAGCACATTCACTGTTGGCAAGGCGCTTATGCTCGTAAAACAGGATGGGCGCGAAATCATCGCCACCCGCGAAAATGCAGCCCACGATGAAATTGAAGAAGCGCTTCTCTATTAAATAAAAAAAATGAAACTCATTGATAAAACCCCCGGTCTGGATGAAAAAGGCGAAATCAGTTTTACAGGGCGGATGAAGGGAACGTTCAAATATGGGATGAACTGGTATCCTGAAATGGAAGCGCAAAAGGAAGTGATTGCGCTGCTCGACCGTTCACTTGAAAAGGGCTTTGTGCTGCTTCGCAACCTGACCTTGCCCAACAGCAACATCCTGCTTCCCATTGTATTAATCGGCTTGGGTGGAATTCAACTCATTTATGTGACCCCGCTCAAAGGACGCTTCGAAGCCAAAGGCGACCAGTGGAATAAAATTGACAATAGCGGAAATTCACAACCAGCGGGTGAAAACCTTCTGGACCGCACATCAAAACTGGCGCGCGTTTTTCAAAAATTTTTGGAAGACACGCAAAAGGTCAAACTGCCCAACCCAGTCGAGCCTGTGCTGATTTCTGTCAACCCCGGCGCGCACATCGAATCCATGCGCCCCATTATCAAAGTGGTCAAGAGCGACGCGCTTAAGCCATATATTACATCCCTCTTGCAAGCGCCCCCAGTCTGGCGGTCTGAATTTATTTACGCGCTAGCTGACCGCCTTGCTGACCCAAAACTCGGCGAGCCAGTCCCCGACCCTGCTGCCCCCCCCGAACCTGAGCCGGAACCGGAGCGAAATTCCTTCCGCGATGAAATTCAAGACGCGAGTGATTTTTCCGCAATGGAAGAAGATCCGCATGAGCAAGCCGCTCCTGTCAGGCAGGCGCGTCCGCGTCCCAAAAAGGCGGCGCAGCCCAAAGGGATGTTTGGCATGAGCAAAGCACAGGTCGCCATTCTTGCCGGCTTCCTTATATTCTGGCTGTGCGCCATGATTGGCTTGGGCGCGCTTATTCTTTTAAATCCACAATAACTTTGTCCACACCTTTTTTATCCATTGTTATCCCAGCACATAATGAAGAAACCCGCCTGCCGCGCACATTGCAGCAGGTCTTTGCGTTTCTCGAAAAGCAGCCCTACGAATCAGAAATTCTGATTATCGAAAATGGCAGCTCAGACCGCACGCTCGAACTTGCGCAAGAAACCGCAAAGCAGCGCGCGAACCTGATTGTCATTCACGAAGAACAGCGCGGCAAGGGCAACGCAGTGCGGCGCGGAATGTTGGCGGCGCGCGGGCAATATCGCTTCATCTGCGACGCGGACCTTTCCATGCCCATCGAGGAAGTGTCCAAATTCCTGCCGCCCGCGCTCGAAGACTTCGATGTCGCCATCGGTTCGCGCGAAGCGCCGGGCGCGGTGCGTTATAACGAGCCGCCTTATCGGCATATCGGCGGGCGCGCAATCAACCTTGCCATTCGCCTGCTCATCCTGCCCGGCTTGAACGATACGCAATGCGGTTTCAAATGCTTTCGCAGCGACGTCGCCGCAGATATATTTCAACAACAGACCTTGCTCGGCTGGTCTTTCGACATCGAAATCCTATACCTTGCGCGGCGAAAAAAAATGCGCGTCCGCGAAATTCCCATTCACTGGTACTTCGACGCGGACAGCAAAGTCAGCGCGATACGCGACGCCCTGCGCATGATTATGGATATTTTCCGCATTCATTACAACGCCTTGCGCGGCAAATATGACTTCAAGCCCTGACCTCTCGCACGAGAGCGAACTCTGGTCAACCTACCCATACATTGCAGGATTAGACGAAGCAGGACGCGGCGCGCTTGCCGGACCCGTTTGCGTGGGGGCTGTGATTTTGCCGGCGAAACATCCGCGCCTGCTTTCGACGCTGGACGGAGTGCGCGATTCCAAGCAGTTGACGCCCAGCGGGCGTGACCGGCTCGCGCCGCTCATCAAACAACACGCGCTTGCCTGGGGCGTAGGATTCTCTTCCGCTGCTGAAATAGACGAATTGGGAATCGTCCCCGCGACGCGGCTGGCAGCAATGCGCGCGCTTGAGTCCATCTCCATCTTCCCTGATTTTTTATTAACCGATTTTCGGCTTGAACTTCCGGAATTGGACGTGCCGCAATCCGCGCTTGTCAAAGGCGACCAACGCTCATTGAGCATTGCGGCGGCATCCATCCTCGCCAAAACCGCCCGTGATGATTTGATGAAGCAGCTGGGTTTGGAATATTCAAATTATGAGATGGCAAAACACAAAGGGTATGGAACGTATATCCATCGCCGCGCAATCGAGCGATTTGGCTTCTCCCCCATTCACCGCAAGACATTTCACATCAAAAAGATAATCCCGAAGTAGACAAAACTTCGGGATTATCTTTTCATTTCTTCAAAATATTGCCGCCGCCAGAAAGTTTGCTTTCGGGCTTTCCAGCGCGCCACGCATAATAACCCAATGCCGCGCCGCCCAAAAGGAAAAATCCGCCGAGGATACCCAAGAACGGGGAACGCGCCTGCTGTTGGACAGTTTCTGTGCCAGGGTCAACCACCACCGCTTGTGACTGAATGCCAAAATCCACAAAGGCGCGGTCGCCGGCTTTCACCTCTAACTTTGAACTTAAGTTCATGGTTGGGTTGTAATTATCGGGGATGCCGACCGTAATGTTATAACTCCCCGCGGGGACATCCACAAAACAAATTCCCTGATACGCCTCTGGGTCTGCGGGGATGAGCGTATCCTGCGACGCGGAATATTCACCGTTGTTTTCGGTGACGCTGATCGCGCCGCCCGCAACGGCTGGCTCCGTCTCTTCGCGCAAGGCGTTGCCGTTCATATCATCAAAAAGCAGCACGCAAATTTCCGTTGTGCCGGTGAACGGCGTGGGCGTGACCGTCGGCGGCGCGGACGTTGGCGATGGTCCGGCGGTGGGCGTCCCTGCCGTGGAAATGATGCCGACCAAATATTCCTGCCCCGCGACAATCGTGCAATTCTCGTCTAGTTTTGCATTCAACTGGCGGAGCTGATCGACGCTGATTCCGTTCAACGCGGCAATGCGGACACAGCTATCGCCCGGCTGGGCAACATATAGAATGCGTCCATCTGGCAATGCGGTGGGCGTGAGTACCTGCTGAATATTTGGCGACGCGCCCGCAGGCAGCCACAGACCAAAGATGAGCAGTCCAATTAAAGTTAGAAAGATAAGGAAACGCTTGGTATTCATACGAAAAATTATAACAGTATCCGTGAAAAGGTTTCACATCGAAAGATG
>DZBA01000223.1:0-1842 GCA_022729775.1 Anaerolinea thermophila
AATTATATTGGGTTTCGATACCTGATTATACCCTGCGGAAAATCCGCTCACTTCAAATACATGTCAAAAAATGAAATCACCTTCTCCGCGTACTCTTCGGGATAAAAGGCGTTCATTTCTAAATGATGCGCCCTGTCTTTGACCCATAATTCTTTTGGCGCGCCAGCGTTTTCATACAGGCGCAGCGCGGAATCCAGTGGCACAACTTTGTCGTTTGAACTTTGGATGATGAATACCGGGCGCGGACTGATGCTGCGGATGTCATCCACCGCGCGGACAGAGTCCAAACTCAAGCCCGTTTGCTGCTCTGCAAAAAATTTAATCAGCGGATTGATCACAGGATACGGCACGCGCAAATTCAACTCGTCCTTCAATGTGGAAAATGCGCTGTCAGATACCAACGCCTCGATCTGCGGATATTCCGCCGCCGCGCGAATCATCGTCACGCCGCCCATCGAACCGCCCCACGCGCCGATGTGTTTCACGTTCGGCTGCGCCAGCGCATAATCCAGCGCGGCTTTGGCATCCATCACTTCGTAATATCCAAGCGACGTGAATTCGCCGCCGCTCTCGCCATGTGCGCGGAAATCCCATGCCAGCACGCCGTACCCATGACTTGCAAACAGCGCGTACATTTCCTGTGACCTACATGCGCCGTGCCCATGCGCGACGAGAATCAGCGCGCCATTTTGTGATGGCGTAACCCATGCCGCAAGTTTGGTTCCATCTTCGGCGGTCAATTCAATTTCCTGATATTGGATCTGATTCGCGTCCAGCAATCCCGTTGCGACGCGCAGCCGCGCTGGGTGTATATATGCCTGCGCCTGTTTATAACTGAACCAAACCGCCAGCCCTGCAATGGTCAGGGCAAGCGCGGCAAAGACCGTGAAAAATATATTGACCCAATAACGTAATTTTTTGATGCGCATGACCTTTTCCTTATTTCACTGATAAATATGCGTTGAAAAATTCGATTACCCTTTGCGTATACTGTTCGGGATGTGCTGCATACATCCCCAAATGCGGAACGCCGTTTTCCACCCAAATTTGTTTCGGCTCGTTTGCCGCGTCATACAAACGGTTGGGCGAATCCATTGCCACTGCCGCGCCATACCAGCCGTCAATGACAAAAACCGCGCGCGGACTTATCTTCCCAATTTCATCCACCGCGCGGACTTGATTCATATCCACGCCGCTGGAAAATTCCCACGAAAATAAAACGAACGGCTGCATAAACTCGATGAACAAATTAAGTTTCATCACATCTTCCAGCGTGGGATAGGCGCTGTCGCTGACCACTGCCTCGATGCCGTGATATTTTGCCGCCGCAAGCAAAACGGTCGTTGCGCCCATCGAGCCGCCCCACGCGCCGACCTGTTTCACATCGGGCTGCGCGCGCGCGTAATCCAGCGCGGCTTTGACATCGCGCGTTTCATAATATCCGAGCGAAGAAAAACGCCCGCTGCTTTTTCCGTGCGCGCGGAAATCCCAAGACAACGCGCCGTAACCATGCTCGGCAAACAGCGCGTGAAAAACCTCATCCCGTTGGCTGCCATATCCGTGCGCGACCAAAATCACCGCGCCGTTTTGCGGCGGCGTATACCAACCCGAAAGCGTGAGACCGTCTTCGGTGGTCAACGTGATAGGTTGAAACGGAATCCCCCGCGAGGTGAGCAGTCCGCCCGTTGCGTAAACGCGCGGCGGCATGGGATGAAGATATGGCTGCGCCCATGCAAAACTCAAGGCGGCGGTCACCGTTACGAAAATCAAGGCGAGCTCGACCAGCGCCGCAAAAAACAATTTTGGGAAATACCATTTCTGTCTCGACATGCTTGTTATTAT
>DZBA01000223.1:1942-5696 GCA_022729775.1 Anaerolinea thermophila
CAAAATTTGCAGGCGGGTATAATTATTTTCTATGACAGATATTCGCGCTTTGTTGGATTTTTGGAAGCACGATTCGGACACCGCGCCGAATTTTTTTGCGTGGCGGACGGAAGCCCCGCGCGAGTCGCTCGCGTTCCCCTTCCCCGAAGACCTGCCGAATCAGCTGCGTGGAGTTTTATCCACGTTCGGCATTGACAAACTCTACGCCCACCAACATTCCGCGTGGATGTTGGCGCGCGCGGGCAAAAACGTAATTTTATCCACCGGCACCGCCAGCGGAAAAACGCTTGCCTATAACCTCCCTGTCCTTGCCGCGTTGATAGAAAACCCCGACTCCCGCGCGTTGTATTTGTTCCCCACGAAATCATTGGCGCAAGACCAACTCTCGACGCTTCAACGCTTTCCATCATCCATCGTCAATTGTCCATCTTCAATCTATGATGGCGATACGCCTTCATCTCAACGCCCATCCATTCGCAAAAATGCGCGCTTGGTCTTATCCAACCCGGACATGCTGCATACGGGGATATTGCCGCATCACGCCAATTGGAGCGAATTTTTCACCCATCTTAAGTTTATCGTCATTGACGAGGCGCATACCTATCGTGGAGTCTTTGGCTCGCATGTCGCCAATGTCATCCGCAGGTTGAAGCGTGTCGCGGAATTTTATGGCGCGCGCCCGCAGTTCATCCTTGCATCCGCGACCATTGGCAACCCCAAACAACTCGCGGAAAATCTCATCGAAGAAGCGGTTGAATTGGTGGATAATGATGGCTCTGCGCGCGGCGAGCGGCATTTCATCATATACAATCCGCCCGTCACCGACGCGGCGCTTGGCTTAAGAAAAAGCAGCTTTCAAGAAAGCGTGCGGCTTGCGAAAGACCTGCTCGAACATGATATTCAAAGCGTGGTGTTTGCCAAAACAAGAAGAAGCGTGGAAATTTTATTGACCTACTTGGGTACACAAGCAACGGAACACGCGCCACGTCCCACATTGCCTATCACGCGCTCTTCATTGCCAGTGAGAGGCTATCGCTCTGGCTACCTCCCCTCCCAACGCCGTGAAATCGAAGCCGGTTTGCGCGATGGATCAGTGAAGGCTGTGGTGGCAACCAACGCGCTCGAACTCGGCATTGACATCGGCGGACTCGGCGCGGCGCTCATCGTTGGATACCCGGGGACGATTGCCAGCGCGCGCCAGCAGGCAGGACGCGCGGGACGCGGCAGCGCGCCCGCCCTTTCGATTTTGGTCGCATCGCCCAATCCGCTCGATCAATTCCTCGCGCACCATCCCGAATATTTTTTTGGAAGCTCGCCCGAACACGCATTAATCAACCCCGACCATTTGCTGATTCTGCTCGAACATTTGCGCTGCGCCATGTTCGAGCTGCCCTTTCAAAAAGGAGATTCATTCGGGAAGTTGGGCGCAAACATGACCGAGGAATTTCTGAATTTTTTGCTTGCCAATCACGAGGCGCATTTTGCCGATAAAAAATATTATTGGATGAAAGACCAATATCCCGCCGCGAATATTTCACTGCGTTCCGCTTCGCCGCAAAGCGTGGTCTTGCAATCGGCGGATGAAGACGCGCGCCCGGTGACCATCGGCACGGTGGATGGCGAATCCGCTGCGTGGATGGTTCACCCCGGCGCGATTTATATGCACGAAGCGCAGCAATACTTTGTGCAGGAATTGAATCTTGAACAGCGCGTCGCGCATTTGATTCCCGTCGGCTTGGATTATTACACCGAAGCGCAAAAAAGTTCCGAGATTGAAGTGATAAGCGAAATGGAGCAGGCTGTTATCCCCGGCGGATTGAAGGCGTATGGTGAGATTCAAGTCACCACGCAGGTCGTCGGCTTTCGCAAGGTGCGCTGGTTTACCAATGAAAATCTTGGCGAAGAGCCGCTTGAGCTTCCGCCCTCTGTCTTGCAGACCACCGGCTATTGGCTCTCACTTTCGGAAGAAACGTTAAACCACCTGCGCGAATCGGGTGCGTGGACAAGCGACCCGAACAATTATGGCAGCGAATGGAATCGGATTCGGGAAAAAGTCCGCGCGCGCGACTCGTACCGATGCCAAATTTGCGGCGCGGAAGAATCAGCGCGGCAGCATGACGTCCATCATAAGATTCCCTTCCGCGCGTTTTTTTGGACTGCCAAGTCTCCCGACTTGGTTCAAAGTCAGGAGACTTTGAATTCCATCTACGGGCGAGCGCATCAGATGGAAAACCTCGTCACGCTTTGCAAAACCTGTCACCGCAAAGCGGAGCAAAACATCCGCATCAAAAGCGGACTCGCCGGGCTGGGCTTTGTGCTGGGCAATCTTGCGCCGCTGTTTTTGATGTGCGACCCGCGCGATTTGGGAACGCACACCGACCCCGCGTGGTCTTTTACCAATGGACTGCCATCCGTGATTCTCTACGACCTCATCCCTGCGGGAATTGGATTCAGCCAAAAATTATTTGAGTTGCACAGCGAGTTGATTCAGCGCGCGCGCGAGCTGGTCAGCGATTGTCCATGCGAAGACGGCTGCCCTTCGTGCGTGGGACCCGGCGGCGAGAATGGCATTGGCGGCAAATTCGAGACATTGGAAATTTTGAAAGAGTTGACACGATAAATATGGAATATTCCACCATTACCCCCGACCTTTTCATTGGCAATACGCCCGCATCAAAAGATTATGACCACCTGCGCGGACTCGGCGTGCAGCTGGTGATTAACATGCGCTTTGAATATCGCCCGCGCAAAGACTTTCATCACGCGCCCATTTCCCTGCTCTGGCTGCCGACTTTTGACTCGCCGCTGATTCCCATTCCGCTGCGGGCGTTGCAGCGCGGGGTCTTTGCCGCGCTCGAAACGATTCAAAACGGCGGGAAAGTATACGCGCATTGCGCGCATGGAGTCCATCGCGGGGTGACGATGGGCGCGGCAATCTTAATCGCGCAGGGGTACGCCGCCGAGTCTGCCATGAAACTGATTAAAGAACATCGTCCCAAAGCAGACCCGTTTGCGTTTTACATTCGCCCGCGCATTCTCAAATTTGCGCGGATGTGGAACGAGCAACCTGCGCGCCTTTAATTTGCGTCGCACTTGCCGTTGTAATACTCCCACACATCGCAGGATTTTCCGTTTGTAAATTTGCAGGTTTCCTGCTCGTTTTCCGCGTTGCTGTTACCGGTGACCGAATACTCGCCGCCGGTGATGGCGCAATACCGCGAAGCGGGCGTCACATATCCCGTGACTTTAACGCCGCCAAAAGGACACTCTCCGCGCATAAATGCCCACTCTTCGCATTGCATGTTATCTTCGAAAATGCAGATTCCATATTCGCCGCCGTCGCCGCGTTTTTCGATGAGAACCTGCCCGCCTTTGTCTTCGCAATTTACCGATGCAGGATTTGGGACTCCAACGGACGGCTGCGTATCTGGCTCCGGGGTTGGGGCAGCGCACGCGCCGAGGAGGGTGGCTGTTAGTAAAAGCCCGATGACAATTTTATTTATTTTGACCATGTTTATATTTCCTTTCTTGCTGAATATTATAATCTTATAAAAATGGAGTCCAGAAGTTCTACTTCTGGATGTTGAGTAAATTCATGGGAGTGCCTGATTGTGTGGGCTTGCCTATATTTTTTTACCACCGAGACACTGAAGCACGGAGAAAACCTTCAAAGAATCTCAGTGTCTCCGAGTCTCAGTGGTAAAAGATTTGTTCTAGACCATCTTTTTACCCGCTCCCAAATTCCCGCAAGTAG
>DZBA01000224.1 GCA_022729775.1 Anaerolinea thermophila
TACCTTGAAAATCCCCACCCTGCTTGCGGATTTTCAAGGTAGGCAAAATACCCCTACTCCACAACAATTGTAATGTAAATCAAATCGCCGAATAAATTTCCGTCCGGTGACATTGCCTGCCACGAACTTTCATGCGTCCCCGCGCTGGATGGCGCTGTGAATAAAATTCGCAAGGTAACTTGTGTGCCAGCGCGCGCGGGGTACAGCGTTTGTTCCTGCACTGCGCCGAGCGGGTCGCCGCCGATCCACTTCAAGCGGTAGGAAGAATCCCAATTGCAGGTGCCGGTATTTTGCGTCAGCCATTGTTTATCAATGGGCGCGCCTGCCAAAACGATTGTCCCATCGGGAATGGTCAGGTCATTCATGAACTTGAGGTCGTTTGTGCAAACCTCCGGGCTGGCTGTGACCGTAGGCGCGGATGTTGCTGTGGGCGCTTCGATTGCCGGGATGGGAGTCAGCGTGGCGAGCGGCACGGATGTGGGGAGTTGCGTCGGCGGGCGGAAGGGAGTGGGAGTCGGCGCGGGCGCGCAGCTCGATAGGAAAAAAATTCCCGCGAATAAAATCAACGAATATAAAAAAAGACAGATGGGAAGTCCGAAGTAGAATTTCTGGATTCTGACCTTCCGTAAATACTCTGTACAAAACATAAAATCAGCCCAGCAATATTTTTTGTGTTGCCTTAAAAGCAAGCGGGGGAAGATGGTCACGCGCGAACCATTCCGCCGCGTCAGCGTCATCCGCTGCATGTAAGTCCCCGCTCGTCACTTCCGCATGATACACGATGATAAAGTCCGCGCCGCGCTCATGTTCCAACCCTGCAATCACATCCAACACGCGCGTAATGCACACCGTCAAGCCGGTCTCTTCCAAACACTCGCGCGCTGCCGCCTTAGCGGGGTCTTCGCCGCCGTTGACGAAGCCCGCAGGCAGAGTCCACATTCCGCGGAACGGCTCGTTGACCCGGCGCACCAACAGCACGCGACTCTCTTTTTCCACCAACACTGCCGCAGCAACTTTTGGGTCGCTGAAATGCATCCACCCGCACTGCGGACAAACAGGACGCACGCCGCCAAACTTTTCTTGGCGGATGATTTGCGTCGCGCAGCGCGGACAAAACTTGATTTGATGATCGCGTTTTAGCGCCATGTTCGTTTTGCCTGTTCGCGCAGGACGAACATCACAGCCGCGCTGATGAATCCAACCGCCAAAAGAAGCGCCTGCCAGCTGACGGGAATCGGCGCGGCTGGTGGATTCGCTTCGGGCTGGGTCAGCGGCGCGGATTCTACTTCCTGCCCTGATTCTTTTGCCATCGGCGCAATGTCAGCGGATGCGGTGGGCAGAGCCTCCATTTCAGGCGCGGCGGCAGCGGGCATTTCCAGCGCGGGGGCTTCGGCTGCGGGCGCGGCGGCTTCTTCCATCATTTGTGGCGCGGCTCCCCCGCCCATGCCGCCCCAGCCTGTGTTGATTGGACCGACATAATTCAAGCGCGGAGTTAACACGTTCAACGCGAAGGTAAACACCAATAAGAGACTCGCAAACGCGGTGGAAAATTGGAAGAATGAATATGCGCGTGGCAGCGGCGGATTTTGCCCGACCATTTTGCGCGTCAAGGTGAAGTTGCGCGGGGCTTTTCTTTGGGGAAGTTTGCGTAAGATGTTTCGCGCGGCGCGAAGGTCGGCAAGCGCGGATTCCATTTCGGGGTCGGCGGCGATGCGCGATTCAAGGCGGGCAGACTCTGTTGGGGTGAGTTGTCCATCGAGATAAGAGGAGAGGAGTTCAAGGTCGCGGGTGTTCATCATCGGCGCTCCCCTTCAAGACGAAATGCAGCGGGCAAGAGTTCCTCAAAGCCGCGCAGACATTCGCGCAGGCGCAAGCGCGCGCGCGCAAGGCGGCTCTTGATTGTCCCCAGCGGGACTTTTGTGGCGGTTGCCACTTCGTTGTAATCCATGCCTTGAATATCGGCAAGCACCACCACGCTGCGAAATTCGGCGGGCAGGTCATCGAGACAGTGTTGGATGGCGTGTTCGATCTCATCCGCTTCGGATTGTTGTTCGGGAGTCATGTTGGGGTCGGCAAGCCAGCGCGGAGATTCCATCTCGTCGCCGTCTTCGGTGTCAGGTTCGAGCGGGGTGGTCGGGCGGCGTTTCTTGCGGCGCAGTTCATCCAGGCAGGCGTTGGTGACGGTGCGCATCAGCCACGCTTTGAACGATCCGCCGCGAAACGAGGCAATGCTTTTGAACGCGGAGATGAACGCGTCTTGCGTTGCGTCCTGCGCGAGGTCTTCATCGCCGAGAATGCGAAGCGCGACATTGAACGCCATATCTTGATAATGCAGGACAAGCGTGTTGAATGAATCCAAGTCTCCGCGCTGAGCGGTTTGAATTAAGGCTGTTTCGTCCATGTGGATATTGTACCGTAGGGGTGGAATCCCTGTAAGAGAATATTTATGCGTAAAAAAAACATCCCGCGTATTTCGGGATGTTTTTGGTTTCTAACCGGGTTGTAAGCCTTGCTCGAAAAATGGACCCAGCAAATATCTCACCACGTCTTCTGCCGTGTAACTGGTCTTGCCTTCCTTAAAGAATTGAGCGGCGGCGGCGAGGTCATCGCCGGATGTGATGATGGGCTTCTCGACATAGCCATCTTTGCGGAGCTGCGGAAAGCCCGCAGTGGCGGTTAAGTTATTGCACAAGCACGAGCGGTTAACCGTATCTTCCGCGCTACCGCCCTTTTTGACAAAATCGTCCACCGGTTCAGCGGCGCAGCGATAGCCAATTTTTCCATCTTCTCGTTTGTAAAGCACGCGCAAGAATCCCAAATCGCAGATGCGCGGACGTTGTTCGTATAATTTTTTATCAGAGAGCGTGCCTTCTAACTGCGCGACCTTGAACGGAAAGCCCGTCGGCGATACCAGCGCACTGGTCAAGACTTCCGCTTCTTCATTGCGGATTTTTTCGATGAGGCGTTTTTTCAATTCTGGTTCCATGCCGGATTCTTCGCAGAGCGAAAACGCGGTGCCGACTTGTACGCCTGCCGCGCCTGCATCCAACGCGGCTTGCACCTGCTTCGGGTTGCCGTATCCGCCTGCCAGCCAGAAGGGCAGCCCGATTTGTTTCATCTTTTCCAAGTCTACTGTGTCTTTTTCGCCGTAGATGGGTTCGCCCTTTTCGTTGTATGTGACTGTTCCGCGCGGCGGCGCGTTATGTCCGCCTGCGGTGGGACCTTCGATGACGAATCCGTCCACCGCGCCTTCGCTGCGTTTGATCAACGCCTGCGCGAGTACCACCGATGAAATGATGGGAAGAAATTTCGGGCGTTTGAGTTTGCCAACGAGTTTGGATATTCCGGGGAAGATACTTTCCGGGTCAAAGTGGATTCGATAATCATCGTCTTTGCCCGCGCCGTGAACATCCACGCGATAAGAGACCGGCTCATGGTTGCTGAGTTTATCGAGAATGCCGGCAATTTGCGTGGGAATTCCCGCGCCCATCAACACCACATCCACGCCTGCAAGCATCGCGCCGTATAATGAAGCGAGGGTGGGCATTTGCACTTTTTCGAGCAGGTTGATTCCCACCACTCCGGAATGTCCTTCTTTTGCGAGAAAGACTTCGACATAATTTCCGATGGCTGTCACCTGGTCTACGAATTTTTGCGGGGTCAGGGAATATGCGGCGGGAGTTTTATAAGGCGTTTCGGGAGACTTTCCGCCGGGGGTGTAATACTTCTCGACCATAGTTTGGACGATTTCCGGCATGGCAAAATTGGAAAGCGCGCGGCGGACATTTCCGCTCATGTCGCCGTCCATCAAGCGGCTGGCAAAGATGCGGCTGATGCCTGTGCCAGATACAACGCCCAACTGCCCCAAAGACGAAACAGCTTTTGCCAAACGCCAGTCTGAAATTGCAACGCCCATTCCGCCTTGAATTAACTTCGGTAGATTCATTGATTACTCCAATTTTGTTGATAAATACATTACATCTGACGAATAATCTTTGTCACATTTTATAGCGGTAGAAGGATGCCGCTCTTGCAGTGACGCATGTAAGTGTGGAAAAATACATAAAGGTAAAAAAACACCTTTACAGGTGATTTTGAATATAAACCCCAAAGCATGGTGGAAGTTACATAAAAAAAGAACCGGCAATTTGCCAGTCCCTTTTTTTAATTCAATCTTACCGCCAGTCGCTTAATTCCTCTTCCAGCGCTTCGACTTGCTGGATGTATTTTGCCTGGTCGCTTTTGGATGTAGTTGGGAATATGTTATTCACCTCATCCGCTATTTTTTGTTCCTCTTCGATTTCGAAGGCTTGCTCTGTCAGCGGGATGATTAAATTCCTGATACGGTCAAGGTGCTCACGCATTGCGGAGTTGTATTCGCTGACCGCCCAAACCAATTCACTGCGCGCGACTTCATCGCCCGAATCCCACAACTTTGCAGAGGCGAGCATTTGCCTGCCAGCCTCGCGGCTTTTTTGATGGTCAGTCCGTATCGCGCCGACAGGTCCATCATCCGCTGGAAATCCGTTATTTTCCAATGCTTTGAGGAGCGGTTCTTCCTTTTTGAAAAGACCATTCTCGATATACGCGCTGATGAAATCATACGCGGAGATGAAGAAATCGGGCTGCGCGAGTTTGCTATTGCCAAGAATCACAGACGCGCCGCCAAGCGCGTCGAGATAACGCCTGATAATCTCCTGGTCGGCACGTAGGCTTTTTGTAACACGCATGGTATTTTATCCTTTACGTTATTTGACTTGTTCAGGTCAAGAAATTTTCAAGTTCATAACGAGTATATCACGCCAAAAATTACCTCTCGATGCCAACAAACTGCCGCGCGGCTTCTTCCGGCGGCGTGAGCGGAACGCCCTCCTGCGCGGCAAGATAATGCTGGTGGTCGAGTATCCACAGGTACAAGTCGCCTTCGGTCTTGTCCGGGAACTCGCCCAGCACTTTGCTCTTGCGGATGACTTTGACGATGGGCATATATACTTTATCGTACCAGTGCATAATCGCCTCTTCTTCGGTGATATCGCGCTTTAAATCCAGCCCCATAAAATAACGGTGAACGGCGATGTGTTCCAGCATTCTGTCGAATCCATCCGGGATGGTGAGTTTGATGTTGGACTTTGGGCGCAGCTGGTCAAGCGAGGTGCGCTCCAAAAAATGCACTTTGTCATGCAGGATTTCCAAATCTTCGGTTTTGATATCCGGCGTGATATTGACGCGCGTATAACATTCGCGCACTTCCGCTTCGATGAATTCCTGTCCCTGCTCGCGGGCGACAGAAACGCGGTGATGACCATCCACCACGAAGTACACTTCCCCGACCTTGTACAGCACCACCGGCGGAAGGTTCACGTCCGAATAAAACGCGCGGTTGATGCTTTGCCAGCGCGGGGCAAGGTCGTCCTGTTTGGGAAGGAAGGCGCGGTCGAAATCGTGATACCGATTCAAACTGCCCACAATCTGCTTCATCTCGACGGTTTTTACGCCGCGATAAATGGGACCGCCGATGTGTAACTTCTCTTTAATTTCGTCGTATGAAAGCAGGTTGGTCGGCTTGCCGGAGATCACGCCCCAGACATGATGTAAAAAGGATTTGAAACGCGCGCGCCCAAAGTCAGATCGGACACGTTCTTCAAGTATGTCATTCATTTTTTATCTCGATGATTTTATAA
>DZBA01000225.1 GCA_022729775.1 Anaerolinea thermophila
TACAATACCAAAATCCTATGAAACATTTGTGGTCACCCTGGCGAATGAAATATATCGAAAAACATGAAAAAGAAACGGGCTGCGTATTTTGTAACGCGCAAGCCAAAGCCGACAGCGCGGCAAACCTCATCGCTTTTCGCGCGGAACGCTCGTATGTGATTCTCAACCGCTACCCATACACCAGCGGACATTTGATGGTCGTCCCCTTTGCACATGTTCCCAGCATCGAAGAACTCGACGCGCAAACACGCTCCGAAATGATGGAATTAACTTCGCAGTGTATGAACGCGCTGCGCGCGCTCTATAATCCGCAGGGATTCAATATGGGCGCGAACATCGGCGAAGCGGCAGGCGCGGGCGTGCTGGGACATGTCCACATTCATATTGTCCCGCGTTGGAATGGCGATACGAATTTTATGTCCTCGCTGGGCGAGACGCGCGTGCTGCCAGAATCGCTGGAAGATACGTTCAAGCGCGTGCGCGATCAGTTTTCAAAATAATTCCCCACATCATTGAAAAAGCGGCAAGGCAACTTCTTAAAAGATTGCCTTGCCGCTTTTTTTATTGCGTTTTGTTTACTTTCGATTCATTGCATCCATTACAGCCACAGACGCAATTTGCACAATGTCGTTTACGTCATCACCGGTTTGGAGGACGTGTACCGGCGCGCCCATGCCTAACAAGATAGGACCAATCGCCTTGGCGTTTCCAAGCCTTGCCAGTAATTTATACGCGATGTTTGCCGATTCAAGGGAGGGGAATACCAGCACATTCGCGTCTTTCACCGCGCTGAACGGGTAACGCTCTTCTATAATTTCAGGCACAACGGCGGTATCCGCTTGCATTTCGCCATCCACTTGCAAATCGGGGCGGCGCGCTTTCACCAGCTGCACAGCCTTGCTCACCTTCTCTGAAAGCGGGTGCGGCGTGGAGCCAAAGTTCGAGAATGAAAGGAAGGCGACATGCGGCTCGATTTCCAGTTTCTTGGCATAATCGGCGGCAAGGCACGCGATCTCGGCAAGGTCTTCAGAGGTCGGGTCAATGTTGACGGTGGCGTCTGTAAAGAGATACACGCGGTCATCTACAAGCATGATGTACACGCCTGCCGCGCGCCCGCTTCCCTTCCCTGTGTGATGAATGCGCAGTGACGGACGAATGACGTCGGGGTATTCATACGTCAAACCCGAAATGAACGCGTCTGCGTCGCCCATCTTGACCATCATCGAACCGAGGATGTTGACGTCGCGCACGCGCTTCATCGCAATTGCGGTGGTCACGCCCTTGCGCGCGCGGAGTTCGTGATACGCGTTTGCGTACTGCTCGAATTTTTCAAAGTTGGATGGGTCAACAATCTCGGGCTGGTACTCAAGCGAAAGCGATTGAATTTGCGCGTTGATGATATCGGGTCTGCCAATCAAAATGGGGGTGGCAATTCCCTCATCTTGAATCTGATGCGCCGCGCGAACAACCTTCTGCTCTTCGCCTTCGGCAAAGACCACGCGCTTTGTTCCGCCCGAAGCCCGCGCCTGATTCTGGAAGAAGTAACGAATCTGTTCGCTCTTGCCCTGGCGATACGCGAGCTGTTCGCG
The DNA here is from genome assembly GCA_022729775.1 of Anaerolinea thermophila. Taxonomy (GTDB): domain Bacteria; phylum Chloroflexota; class Anaerolineae; order Anaerolineales; family Villigracilaceae; genus Villigracilis. Next base: position 1,590 of record DZBA01000225.1, read on the forward strand.
GTACTCGTCAATGTCAATGGGCTTGCGCGCAAAGCCGGTCTTCATTGCCATTTCTGCGACGGCGGGCGCTTCCCACAACAACACGCGCGGGTCGAGCGGCTTGGGGATGATGTACTCGCGCCCGAATTTAATCGGCTCGCCGCCATACGCGCGGATGACTGAATCCGGCACGTCTTCTTTTGCCAGCGCAGCCAGCGCTTTCGACGCGGCAAATTTCATCTCTTCGTTGATCTGCTTTGCGCGGACATCCAGCGCGCCGCGGAAGATGAACGGGAATCCCAATACGTTGTTCACCTGATTTGCATAATCGGAACGCCCCGTCGCAATGATGACATCCTTGCGCGCTTCTTTTGCCAGTTCAGGTCTAATTTCGGGGTCAGGGTTTGCCATGGCAAAGATGATTGGGTCGCCTGCCATGGTCTTCACCATTTCAGGTGAAAGCACATTCGCAACCGAAAGACCGTAGAACACATCCGCGCCTTTGACTGCGTCGGCAAGCGTGCGGTGTCCCTTGTCATCAACGGCAAGCAGGTCTTTGTATTTATTCATGCCTTCTTTGCGTCCCTTATAAACGACGCCTTTTGTATCGCACAGCATGATGTTTTCGCGCTTGACGCCCCAGCTGATTGCCAGCTCCGCGCACGAGATGGCAGACGCGCCCGCGCCGGAAATAACAACGCGAACTTCACTGTGTTTCTTGCCGACGATCTCCAGCGCGTTTGCCAAAGCTGCCGAAGAAATAATCGCCGTGCCATGCTGGTCGTCGTGGAAGACCGGAATGTTCAACATCTTTTTCAATTCTTCTTCGATGTAAAAACATTCGGGGGCTTTGATATCTTCGAGGTTGATGCCGCCAAAGGTGGGCGAGATTGCCGCGACTACCTTGATGATCTCATCCGGGTCGTGTGAATTTAATTCGATATCGAATACGTCAATATCTGCAAACTTCTTGAATAGCACACCCTTGCCTTCCATCACGGGCTTGCTTGCCAGCGCGCCGCGATCTCCAAGCCCAAGAATTGCCGTGCCGTTGGAAACGACCGCGACGAGGTTTCCCTTTGACGTGTATTCATAGGCGTCATCGGGATTCTTTTCGATTTCAAGAACGGGCTCCGCCACGCCGGGCGAATACGCCAAACTCAAATCACGTTGAGTGTCCATTGGTTTGGTTGGGACAATGGCAATTTTGCCGGGTTTGCCCTTTAGACGGTGATATTCAAGTGCGTCTTCTCGCGTTATCTTAGCCATACAGCCTCCATAGTTTTTTCGATGATAATGAACAAGTAGTTAAATTATTCCACGACTTTTGTGAATTACCTAGTTGCATTTGTCATAAATATTGTAAATATAATTACTTAGCCTGTTGAATATAGCTTCCGATGTGGAAGATTGTATGACAACCAAACAAAAGATGGTCGAGTAGGCGGCTATCTTCCGGTACGGCTTCACCCTATTCAACAACCTGCCATCGTACGGAAACCATCAGAGCGCGTAAACCAAAGTCAATTTCCCACCGTGTTTTCATGCGAGTTGGAGATACGCAAATCATCGAGGTTGGCGCAAAAAACATCCACAATCTGGGCATCGAAGAATTTTTCAGATTGTTCCTTAAGATATGTCAGCGCGTCTTTTTCTGTCCACGCCTTGTGGTAGGGGCGGTCATTGGTGAGCGCGTCCCACACATCCACAACAGAGAAGATGCGCGCGGCGAGTGGAATCTCTGCGCCTTTGAGTCCGCGCGGGTAGCCGTTTCCATCCCAGCGTTCGTGATGACTGTAGGGGATGTCTAACGCGGGGGTAAGAAACTCAATTTGCTCGAGCATGTGACGGGCGCGCTCGGGGTGCTGCTGCATGGTTTGTCTTTCTTCTTCCGTCAAGGACCCGGGTTTGTTCAAAATGGAATCTGGAATGCCAATCTTGCCGATGTCGTGCAGCATGGCGCCGCGTCTAATATGGACGATCTCTTTTTCATCAACGTTTAAAATGCGCGCGAGTTTTTCTGTCAAGGCGACCACGCGCCATGTATGGTCTTCGGTGGTCTTGTCGCGCATTTCCACTGCCATTGCCCAACCTTCCAATGTGGAATCATAGGCTTTGACCAGTTTGGCTTCATTCTCGCGTATATCGGTGATGTCGCGCCCGACGATGACCATGCTTTGACGGCTGCCATCTGACCAGTACAGCGGAATTTTGAGAACGTCATAAATTCTGGGGCTGCCATTCATAATCAGTGATTTGACTTCGCAGTGAAATATAACGCCCTGTTTCCATGTTTCTAAATCGGTGGTATGGCACCAGTTGAAAAGCGCGTATAAACTTTCGTTGTGTTCTGCAAGTTGCAGGTCGTTTAATCCCCGATATTGTTCGCGTGTAAGTCCAAATAAGTTTTGCCCGACTGCGTTAACATCCTGCCAGCGCCCTTCGCCGTCTTTTAGGATGACAAAATCGGGCAGGTTGTTGATGAGCGAGCGCAGCTGCTTGTCGTTTTGTTCCAGCCGCATGTTGTTGAGTTTCAGGCGCGTGTACCATTCCCCAACGAGCATTCCCATCGCGCCGCCGTATAAAACCGGGATAATGTAGCCGCGCAGCGAAAACCCAATCCCGCCAAGCATCAATTTTTGTAGTGTCGCGAAAAGGGAAAGAACAAAAGCGCCAATAATAAAAGAAACCGTCAGGTTTAATATCCGTTGTACGAGAGAGGTTACTTCTGTTTTTTTTGATGATGTTGATGGTTTCATGAATACACCGTAAGTCGAATAAAATGTCTGGTCTTCATGCTTGTTTCATTATAACACCCTGCCTGTTGTGTCGTTTTGGGAGGTGTGCTGTGGTGAATTCTTTGGTTGCAGACCGCGACCCCGCGCTGACTCTCCGCGAAGCGTCCCGCCTGACCAATGGGCGCAAGGGGGGGGGAACTTGGTAATTGGCATCAAAAAAGCCAGCCCATCACGGACTGGCTTTTTATTTATACTCTCGCAAAGCTAAACCCTCTTGGCATTTCATCCCATGTTCTGCCTTCAAGAATTCTGCCTGCTTTTTTCTTTTGGACTCCACCCCATTGCTTGAAGAAAAATGGGACCTTTGCACGGAGGCATTGATTTCGAATATCAGTGACCCATACAGGGTCAAGCGGACGCGCTCCAGGTCCTGACTCGCCGCCAACGATTGCCCAGTTAATCTTTTTGAGATTTAATTTATGAAGCGGACCAAGTAATGGTTCAAGAGAAAGAAATTTGACCTTTGCTCCTGTCCTTCGCAGATGGTCAATGCGGAAGGTGTAATCCTGATTTTCGACACTGACGCCCATCCATACATTATCGGGCCAGTCAATTTTTGGACTTAATTCTTCCAGCCGTTCAGCGCGTTTTGTCAGCACTTGAAACGTGTGCCAGTGAGCGCGGCGCATGACGTCGAAGATTTCGAGAACAAATTCCACAGGAACGTCTTTATGGAACAGGTCACTCATGGAATTGACGAAGATAACCTGCGGCTTTTTCCATTCGAGAGGCTTTTCAATGGCATTTTCATGGAGGGTGAGTTTAAAGCCGTTGCGATAATTGGGTTGACCCATTGCCTGCAAGCGTTTTGACATGCGTTCAGCGTAGCAATGCTTACAGCCAGGGCTGATTTTATTACAGCCAGTTAGAGGGTTCCAAGTAGATTCCGTCCATTCGATTCCTGAGTGTTCAGCCATTTTTTCTCCTTTGCAAATCTACCTGTAAAGTTTTCTACATCAATAATAGCACAGATGTTTCATTTCTCAAAATCCATTTAGGCGAGGTTGTTTTTGCTCGATTCGCTGCTCTTGGCTTAGATTCATTTTTTCGAAAACCTCTTGACCTTCAGGCGAATTCAAAAGGTAAAAGTAATTTCTTATGTTTTTATGCGGTTTAAAGAAATCGATATTGCTGCCGAGGAGAAATGTCCATTGATGTTGGTCGCTCTTGAATGGTTTTCGGATTAACCAATGTTGTTTGTTCGTTTCGCTCAAAAAGTCTGCCAGAAATTTTTTAGTTTGTTGGAATTGCCTTTTTACGTTTGTCGCGGATAAATAAATGAGGATTTCCATTCGCGGACGCATGTT
>DZBA01000226.1 GCA_022729775.1 Anaerolinea thermophila
TGGGCGTTACGCCCGTTCCCTCCAAAAAGAGACTTCCGTCAGGCAGGGTAAAGCGCTCTGTGGGAACGCGCAAAGTGATGCCTTCCGGCAGGGAAATTTGTCCGCGTTCTGCTGTGGCAAATGCGCCCGCAGTTGGGTACTGTCCCATAACCACCATCCCCGGTATCTGGCTGAATGCATACGCTTCTTCTTCGCAAATATCCGCACACGCCATTCCAATCAGCGTGACCATTTTGTCGAAGCGGTATTGGTTTACCATCGGATGGGCTTTATCGCGCGAGCCGTCCGCCTCGAATTTACCCGTGACTTGATTGTATGTTTCGCGCTGACCCAGCAAAATCTCCTTGTCGGATAGGAAACCAGCCAACCCAAGCGGAGCGCCGCCGCTGTTGTAGCGCATGTCAATGATGATGCCCATGACTTTTTGCTCGGTGAATTTTTGCAGCGCGCGCTCGAACAACCTCATGATGAGATTCAAGTCGTCGGTGTAACTATGAATCTTCACGTACCCTATCAAGACGTTTCCTTCTTTGATGATTTTATATGTGACCGGCTGTAATGATTGCTCCGCGCCATAAAGCACATACGCATGATCAAAACTTTCATATTCGGTTTCGGGAAGCAGCGCAACGGTTTGGGGTTGTTCGTTAATATTGGCAAAGGTGACTTCCGCTGTTTGCCCAAGTGTGCCGCGCGTGAAATAACGTACCTGCTGAAAACGATAGTAGGACGCGGAAGAAACGCTCATGTAAGGCACGACTTCTGAGATTGCCGCTGAAATCGGCTTGCCGTTGAATTGGGTCACTTCCGCGCCGACCTTCATCCCCGCGCGCTCGGCAGCACTACTTTTCATCACAAAAATTACGATGGCGCGCCCGTCATCCAGCTCGCGGATAGCGAATCCATATCCGCCTGCCACATACTTCTGGAAGTCGTCATTCCCCGAAACGCCGCCGTTAAGATATAAGTGGGTATCCATGAAAGCCAAATTAAAATCGCGGAGGGCGAGATAAAAAGCGGTTGCGTCTTTGTTCTTCTCGGCTTCTTCGACGCGCGGCTTCAACTCTTTATATAGCGCGTCCCAATCCGGCTCTTTTTCATCAACACCATTGAAGGCATAGTTGAGTTTTGCAAACTCGAACATTTTCTCGAACGCTTCCGCGTATGGAAGTTCCGCAAAATCATGGTCAGGACTCTGCGCGGGTTCATTCAAAGTCATTTCTAAAATTGGAGTCTGGGAAAATGCAAACGGCTGCTTGTCCAAATCCACCAGCGAATATCCTGCGGGGACATTTGTGATGGGGTCGTCCTCAGTGAAGAGCAGACCGTCCGCGCCGAATCCATCGGGGAATTGCTGCGCCGCGTCCGGCGTCCAGATAATCAACTTGCCGCCGGTCACTTCATCGCTTTTTGCGGAGTCTGTCACCACAGAAGTAAGATACGTAAGCCAGCCTGTCACGCTGTCATTGCCTTCGGCATACGCGCTGCCGTCGAGGTTGGGCAGATATCCGATGGCAAAGACCTGCGCGCCTTTATCTTGCTTGGCGTCATGGTTCACATCGTTGAATGTCCCATTGGGTTTCGTGGGCAAGTCTAAAGTGAATGTCCCCGAAAGAGTTTCCGGGTCATAGGCTATAAAGCCCAAAACTTGAGAGTCGACCGACAATTCCCATTCACGGTCGCGTTGGATAAATCCATGCAAGTCGGCGAGGATAACGGCGGGTTCTCGATAGTAAATTTTCAACGCCGCGTCGTTGGCGACCGTATAAGTTCCGGTCACTCGATAGGGCTGCTCTGTTGCGGGGGGAATAGCAGAAGCGGCAACGGTGGGTGTGACAGACTTTGGCGCGCAAGCTGCCAGCAATAGGCTTAATGCAAGCAACGCGCTGATAAGATGTGGAAACCTTGTTTTCATATTGTGACCTCTTAATTAGTGATCTTACGCACTGTCATTTCGAGTAAAACCACGGCGGGAAAAAATGCCGTTCAAAGCGAAAGAAAAAAAACCCTGCCACGGATTACACGGATTATCACGAATTGATTTAAAAAATCCGTGCAAATCTGTATTGGTCAAGTAACAGTTGAACAAAAACCTTTTACCACGAAGACACGGAGACACCGAGTTTTTCCTTTGGTTTTCTCCGCGCCCCCGTGTCTCCGTGGTTCAAAAAAGTGTGCAACCTATTCCTGACCATTACAAAATCCGTGCAAATCAGTGAAATTCGTGGCAAAAAATGCTCTTGGATTTCTTGTTTCTTAGTAGCGAAGCGAGAAATCCTATCCCTCCGCAAAAGATTTCTCCTCGCTCTGCTCGTCGAAACGATAACACCGCGTAAGGTGAATTAATTATTTGTAATACCCGGTGCCAACAACCCAGCCAAACGGCTTGAACAGCTGTACATAGGAGCGTTTTGGCGCGGGCGTGCTTTCCCCTTTTTTGGTGAACCAATAGTCCAAATATCCCCCGCCAGATTGCGCCATCTTGATAAACTCTTTCACGTAATAGACGCCATGCCCATCTTCATCATTCAGGCGGTTGCGCCCTTCCACATCGGGGCGTCCATAGAGGACCACGTTAACGCCCTCTTCGGTATCCGCCCAAAAATAGCCATCGGTTCCGTAGGTCATGCCGCGCAGCAATTCGGCTCCCAGTTCTTTCGCTTCGTCCAAAGTCATTTCGCCCGCCTGCTGCTTGTCCGCGACGACCTGCAACATGCTGACAGCTGTCTCCACCTCACTTTTGATCAGCAAGTCTTGCGCGGCTTGATTATTGGCTGTGACTGCTGGGGCGGGCGCGCAGGAGGCAATACCCAGCGACAAAGCTACAACGATTGTTACGACGATCCAAATATTTTTTTTCATCATGAACTCCTTTTTGTATTGAGATTTCAACCAAGTTCAAAAGTTGTTACGCCGAAAATTTTATTCAACGGCAAATCGGGAAAGTCTCCCGTATACATTCTGGCAGTTTCAAAAACCAGTTTCATTCCGTATTTTTCGGTCAATGCCAGCGCCGCCAGGTTGACTTCGGGAACATCCAGATAGATTGGCATTCCCGGCGCAACGCTGGACTTTAAGGAATTGAAAATGGCTTCTGCATATTCAGGCGTATCTGCAAACAGCGGACCGATTTTGTATCCCGCTCGGCAGGCGCGGATCATGCCGTAGCCTGAAAGTTTTTCATCGCTCAGCGCGCCCAATGTAATACTTCCGGACTGGCTGACCCATGCCTTGAGAAATTTTTTCCTGTCATCCGGGAAAAACTTCTGGTCATATTGAGCAAGCATGTCAAATGTGATTTGGGATAAACTCACAATGTTTGGATATTTGATTGTCTCGCCGCCGCTGATTCCTTCGTAACGAATATTTCGATACGCGAGTTTGAATCCCGATTTTTTGTAATTTTCCTGCTGGGCAAGGACTCCATCCAAGCCAATATTGCGCCCGGATAAATATTTCATGCCTTCCTTCCAAATTTGAATTCCATATCCTTTTCCGCGATGTTCCGGCTTGACGATATAAAATCCCAAAAAGCCAAACGCGCCGCCGTACTTCACAACTGAAATGCTGGCAATCGGTTCGCCGTCGAGTTCGCCGACGAGGAATCCGCGCAGGTCTGCGGCGTAGAAACAATCGGCATCATACAAGCCGGGATTCCAGCCTTCGGCGGCAGCCCAATCCACAGCAAGATTGACCTCCGCGCGGGACATGGTTCGGATGACATAATTCTTTAACGTCATGGAATTACCTCGCGTGTCATTGAGTTTTGCTAGAAGCGTAGAAGCCAGTTCGTTATGCAATTGGGATTTGGATACAAACACGGTAATGCCCGCCGATTCCGCGCGCTGGCGATGCTGGGGCGTGTCATCCAATCCCATGCCGATCATCTCTGCTTGCGGGAATCTCCGCGCCAATTGCGGGACGCTGATCCACTCCGCTTCGGAGAGCATATCCAAGTCGAGGAGAATCACGCGCGGATTCTCTTCGGGCGATATTTCCAGCGCGGCGGATATATTCTCCGCCTCGAGAATGGCGCAGGGTGCAAAGTTTGCCTCCAGCCAACTTCGCAGGGATTGGCGTAAAACAGGAGTGGGTTCGATCAATATTAATGTAATCAAAGTTTATCCAGACTTGGGCGTCTATTTCTGCGGAATCCGTTGGGCGAGGTTAAGCCATAAGTTCTTGCCCTCGCTGATTTTTGGCGTTTGCGCTTGCTCGATTAGTAAGTTCTTCAACCCATCCCATACATCAGAATCGCCCGATGGAACTTCCGTAGAAAAATTGTTTAACCTGCTCCAAATGTTATCGTCCAAATTCAACCCCGCCCTGCGTTTGAACTTCACTTCGTACGCGTTGGGGATACCAGCCACGCGCGAGATTTTTCCCGCGGCAAGCAACCCGTCCAACGCCGCGCTGATTGCGCTCTCCGACAGAGTCTGACCGCGTGAATCGATTTCTGCTTTCAGGTCATTTGCTGTGGCGCGCTTCGGGTTGCGGATGATCGCGTTCATGACTTGACGCTGGACGTCCGACAATCCCTGTAGTACGTCTGTCATGCTGAAATCGCCGTTACCAGCTGCTGGCGCGGGCGTTTCCACAGCAGATTCAAGACGATTCCATACGGAGAAGTTATCTTCAGGAAAAACGCTGCGCAGGAAGAGCATGGGGTAAATGCCAATTCGTTTGCGCAAGATGGACATCTCATGCTGCAGGATGGAAATTTGCCCTTCGGCATCCAGACGCATTTTTTCATTGGGCGTCTTTTGCAGAGTTTTACGCAACACGCCCAATTGCGCCTGCACCGCCAGCAGTCTGCCGATTTGCGCGGCTTTGCGCTTGCCAAAATGTTCAACAATGGGAGCCAGCAGTGACCCGGTTTCAGCCAGCCGCAATACCAACCGCGATTCGTTCCGCGTGACCTGATCGGCAAGACCGAGCATTTCATCTATCCAGTCCCGTTCCTCTTTCAATCCACGCCTGATCATCCAGGCGATGAAGGCTGTGCCAACCAAGCCAGCCAGCGCCGCATAAATGTGCGCCTGCCAAACGATGCCAACGCGCGAGACCATGTTGTTAAATCCGCCATGAATCAAGACTGCGGCAGCCCATCCGGCAGAAATGAAAAATAGACGACCTAGCGCGCCCTGTTGGAAACGTCCCAGCCCAAGCGCAATGCCAATCACCGCGCTTGCAACTGCATGTACCATGCTGATTGAAAACGCGCGCCAAAAGGCAACGGAAAGCGCCATCGCTTCATGATTCGCAATATAGCTGAAATTTTCGATAACAGCAAAACCAATCCCAATCGCGAAGCCATACACGGCTCCGTCTACAAAATAATTGAAGATGGGACGCCGTACCAGATAGATAAGCAGCGCAGCTTTGAGCGTCTCCTCTGTCAGTGGGGCGACATACCGCGAGAGGTTTAGAAGAGCGATCTGGGTATGCCCCAAAATAAATCTGTGAACCTGCACAGCGATAAAAAAGGCAGCCAGCCCCCAGCCCAGGCACAAAAACACCACCTCGATTTGGCTGGTCGAATATAGGTTAAGCGTGTAAATGGCAGCCAGGGACAACAGGGGAAAGAGAGCGGCTATCAGGTAAGCGAATATTATTTCCATAAGTTTACTGTGATGAAGGCTGTTAG
>DZBA01000227.1 GCA_022729775.1 Anaerolinea thermophila
GCTTCACGATTTATCATCATAAACAATCAATTGAATTTCATCGCCGCGCCAGATTTTGAATCTCCCACAGATATTGGCGGGAATAATATCTATGAGGTTATCCTGCAAATCCACGATGGAAGTTCGCAATCCTCACAGATGTTGACGGTAACCGTTACAGACGCGCTCAATTAAGACATTTTTTATCAAGCATCAGTAGATCACAAAATGCTACGGAGGATTGCCAAATCCTCCGTACACCTGCGGGATTTGGCAATCCCGCAGAGCAAATCGTGAAGTACTGAGTATAATTAAGGCGGCGCATTCAATACCAGCTCGTCAAAGTAGATAGTCGAGCGGCTTTCTTAACGCCATCGTATATTCCAACTGTTGTTTCGAAAATAAAAAGGAGAAACATAATGAAAAAACGCCCTCTCGTAATTGTTCTTTCGATTATAGGCGCATGCATTCTTATAACAGTTTGCGGAGTTGTTGCGTCCTCGATATTCGGTGACAGCGCGTCTACCGAAGAAGTAACAAGCAGTGAATCAAGCGGAGAAGAAACTGAAAGCGGAGAAGCAGCCACCAGCGAGCCCGGTACAGTGGTCTCAAGCGGAGAATTTAACTTTGACCCGCAGGTCAATGGGTTTAGTTTCCCCAATTACGGCAGCGACATTCCAGCCACCAACTTAACCCCGGCTGAAATGCGCCGTATGTTTGGCGATCAGGCTTGTTCGGATATCAACGGGGATGAGTGCATTCTCACGCCGCCTGCCGCGCAATGGATGGAACAAGTCAACGGCGCAATGGCGGGCGGACACTGTGAAGGCATGGCAGTCCTTAGTTTAATGATGTACACCAATCAGGTTTCGCCCTCTGACTTTGGCGGCTCGGTTGCCAGCGACCTCGACATCAACGACGAAAAACTCCAACGCGAACTCGCGTATTGGTGGGCAACCCAGGCTGTGTCTCCGACCAATACCAGCGTGATTAAGGGAACACCCCTGGAAATTATGGAAATTGTCCAGCAAATGGATGTCAGCGGCGAAACATACACCATCGGCATCTACAAACAGGATGGCTCTGCCGGTCACGCCATTACGCCCATCGGCGTCGCGGACAAAGGCGACGGTTTGTTTGCAATCCTCGCTTACGATAACAACTATCCGGGCGAAACGCGCGAGCTCTACATCGACTCCCGCGATAATTCATGGTCGTACGAAACGTCCATCAACCCGCAAGTGCAATCGGATGTTTGGTCTGGCAACGCAGATACAAAAACCCTCGACCTGACTCCCACCTCGGCGCGCGTTGTCCAGCAGGAATGTTACTTCTGCGCCGGCGGATATGCAAGCACAGGCGGAAAGCTCGCCTCGCAAACTGAAAAGATGAATGACGTCTTTTTGGATGGCGACGGTCACATCTTGATTACGGATGAGAGCGGCAACCGGCTCGGCTACATGGATGGAAAGATTGTCAACGAAATCCCCGGCGCAAAATATAGCCTGTTCCGCATGGGAACGAGTTTGGAAGCTCCCGAACCGGTTTATTCGCTCCCAGCCAATTTGGACATCACCATCACAATTGACGGCACGGACTTAACCGAAGAAACCCTCACCGACCTGGTTCTCATCGGACCCGGATACAGCATCGGCGTTGAAGAAATTTACCTCACCCCCGGACAAGTGGATGTCGCCTACTTCTACCCTGCGGATGAAACAATCGCCTACGAAACGCTCGCGGATGAAGCGCCGAATATCGTCTTCGGTATCGAAAACCCCGAAGCGGAAGCCGATTACTATTTCGAAATCTACGGCGCGGACATCACCGGCGGCGGTATCATCACCGCATGGCTCGACAGCAAAGCAGGCGATTTGTTAATCAACACCGAAAAGTTGAACGCCGAAGGCGAATTCAACTTTTACATGACCCGCGTTACAGAAGAAACCGAAGATGAATTTGCCGCGGAAGAAATCGCGCTCAAAGAAGGCGCGCTGGTCTACATCAACTACGCGGAATGGAACGACGCCAACCCCGAAGGAATCTACTTCGGCGTTGACCTCGACGGCGACGGCAACATTGATGACGAGTATGTAGTGGGCGATTCCGGCGAGTAAAAAGAAGAGTAACAAAACAAAAACCCTAAAGGTCTTTACGGCTTTTAGGGTTTTTGTTTGAAAATTCAAACGCCCCGTTGAAGTGGCAACGAGGCGTTAAGGAGAATGCACCGGCGAAAGTGCAGTTCTTATGAAGTTAGGCTCTTGTGAAGAAAAGCGAAGAAATGTTATCTATCACAACAGTTGACAAAATATAACACCTAAAAAGTGATTTGTCAAATATAAATTAACTCCGTGGTGCGCAAGGTTGTCGCCGGGACTGCAAAATCTCCCGATTTTGCAGCGAAAGTCAGGAGACTTTCGAATCCGTGCAAAATGTAGTCGGGGGTTTTAAGGCGCAAAGGAAAAATCTTTTGGCAAGGAGGCTGTTACCCGCCTGCGATTTTGACCTTATACCCAAGTTTCTTCAACTCATCCGCGATGCGCTCGCGATGCTCCCCTTGAATTTCTATCTCGCCATCTTTGACAGTTCCGCCGGTGCCGCAAACTTGTTTAAGACGCCTGGCGAGTTCTTTCATATCATCATCAGAAAGAATCAACTTCTTCACGAGTGTGACCACCTTGCCGCCGCGCCCCTTGGAATCGCGGTGCAGGTACGCGGTTTGTTCGCCCGGCGGAAGCGACTTCACCCGGCGGGCATTCTCTTCCCGCTTGCGCATATCGCCAGAATCAGAAGACCAAACAGTATGGTTATTGGACATGAAACACCTCATCAAATAATATTAATCATACCGCAGGTCAGGTACAATGCAGCCATGCTTACATCACTGGAAAAAAATATTCGCCAGAATTTGAAGTACAACGTAGCCGCCAACTTGACCGATGGCTCGCTCTTTGGCTTCGCAATTGGGTTCGCCTCCTTCAGCGGCGTGCTGCCGCTCTTCGTCGCATCCATGACCAGTTCTGCGATGCTGATTGGACTCGTCCCCGCGATTCATTCCGTCGGCTGGCAATTGCCGCAGCTGTTCACCGCGAGTTATGTCTCGCGCCTGCGAAAATACAAGCGCACGGTTTTATTGATGACCATCCATGAGCGCGTCCCATTTTTGGGGTTTGCCGTCACCGCGCTTTTGCTCCCCTATATTGGTTTGCAAGCGGGGCTGATACTCACATTTTTCCTGCTGGTCTGGCAGGGACTCGGCGGCGGATTTACAGCCAACGCATGGCAATCCATGATTTCGAAAATCATCCCACCTGAAGCGCGCGGAACTTTCTTCGGGTTTCAAGCCGGGCTTGCGAATCTCTTTGTCAGCGGGGCTGCCATCATCGCAGGCTACCTGCTCGATTATTTAGATTCACCGCTGGACTTCGCGGCTTGTTTCTTCATCTCAAGTATTTTCTTTGCCCTGTCATGGTTTGCGCTGGCGCTCACCCGCGAGCCGGAAGATACCGAAAAAGTCATTCCCGAAAAAAAGACGCACTTCTGGGATGACTCTAAAAAAATATTACGAAAAGACGCAAACTTTAACTGGTTTCTTGCCGCGCGGTTTTTATCACAATTTGCCACAATGGGATTTTCCTTCTACATCATTTATGCCTTGCGTAAATTCAACATGAATGAAGTCACTGCCGGGTATTTCATTGCCACGTTTACCATCGCGCAAACCGTTGCCAATATGGGCATGGGTTGGATTGGCGATAAAATCGGGCATCGCGCCATGCTTATTCTCGGAGCGGTTGCCGCGCTGCTGAGCGCCGTCCTGGCATGGAACGCCGCTTCGCTGGCGTGGTTCTACCCCATCTTCATCCTTTCAGGAATCGCCAACGTTTCCATTTGGACCATCGGTATGACCATGACAGTAGACTTTGGCGCGGAATCAGAACGCCCCATTTACATCGGGCTTTCACAAACGCTCACCGCGCCCGCCACCATCCTTGCGCCACTCGTCGGAGGATTTATTGTAGACGCGGCAGGGTTCATTCCCACTTTTATCATTTCTACCGCGCTTTCGGTTGTGATGATCGTCATCCTTGTTTTTATGGTGAAAGACCCGCGCAGACATGTGTTTGTAAAATAAAAAGTTCCAACTGGAATACAGGTGGAACTTTTACGCAAGGCTGCCGGGTCGAGCCGCCCTGCCCGGTAAATCATAAGTTGGTTTGTAGTTTCCCTAAAAGCTGACGGCTTCTCTAAACGGAACAATATCAAAACAAAAGTTACGCGCAGACTGCAACTCGGTTTCGTTGAAAGAGAATGCCTCAGGCACAATCAAAGTGTAATCGGGAATTTCCGCGTCTTTTGGGATGATGACGATTCCGTCGCGCACAAACCAATTTCCGCAGTCCATATCCACGCCGCGCGGGAAGGGACGAATCAGCACGCACTCGCCGATGCGGGCGTTCTTATCCAATATCGCGCCTTCAATCGAACTATACGCGCCAATGCCCACCGGGACGGTTGAATGATTCTTTTCCGTCGAATATGAATCCGCGCCCATCACAATACAATCCTTGAGAGTCACGCCGCCTGAAATTTGGCTCCGCACCCCGATGACGGAGTGTTCGATTTTTGCGTCACGAATTTTGCAGCCTTCAGCAAGGATGACATCCTTGAGATCGCAGTCTTCCACCACTGAACTTGGCAGGTATAACGGAGCAGTATAGATTGGGGATTTTTGCGAGTAAAAACTAAACGATGAATCAGGGACGGTAAAAGCAAGGTTGGTCTCATAAAAAGAGCGGATTGTGCCAATGTCCTGCCAATAGCCTTCAAAAGCATAACCATATACGCCATGCGATTTAAGCGCTTCGGGAATCACATCGCTGCCGAAATCGTCATGGTCGGGGTGCTGCGTCAACAAGTCAATCAACGTTTGCGTGTTGAACATATAGATTCCCATCGAGCCGAGGAAGGGCGTCTCCGGGTCGCGGCGGCTGACCAGTTCATCTTGCACATTGGGGTCTGTCGGCTTCTCGACAAATTTCGAGATGCGGCAATTGGATTCGCATTTGAGGATGCCAAACCGCGCAGCATCTTCGCGCCTGACCGGTTGGACAGCGACTGTAACATCCGCGCCGCTCTCCCAATGGAATTTTGCCATTGCCTCGTAATCCATGCGATATAAATGATCGCCCGCAAGGATAAGAACATAATCCGCGCCCGCGCTCTGAATTTCGATTAATTGTTTGCGAACCGCGTCAGCTGTGCCTTGATACCAATCCGCGCAGTCGGGCGTTTGCGCTGCGGCGAGAATCTGCACCGAACCGCGAAACGAATTCACGCTCCCATACGCGGCTGAGATATGACGATGCAAAGAAGCGGAGTTGAATTGGGTCAATACCGCGATGTTATAAATCCCGGAATTAATACAATTGCTGACGGGAATGTCAATGAGGCGATACTTGCCCGCAATCGGGACGGCGGGTTTCGAGCGAACTTGCGTAAGCGGATGCAGGCGCGTACCGCGCCCGCCCCCCATAATGACAGCGAAGACATCATTCATGTTTGGCATGTGAACTCCTTAATGCAAGTTCTTTCCGTTGGTCGTAATGCTGTGATTGGGGAGAACAAAAAACAGGACATTGCATACATACATAATAA
>DZBA01000228.1 GCA_022729775.1 Anaerolinea thermophila
CCATTTGGGGACACGGACGCCACGGATTGCACGGATTCACACGGAGAAAATTTAGAAGAAATCCGCGAGACTCCGTGTCCGTCCGTAAAATCCGTGTACAAAAAAGAATTTCCACTCCAAGCCATCGGACATCACACGTTACACCGAGTTCATTCCACGCATGACAACAACGACTGGCTGGAGGAGGCGTTTCCGCAGCGAGTGTTTATTAACCCGATTGACGCTGCCGAGCGGGGAATCAAAGACGGCGATGAAGTAAAAGTTTATAACGATAGAGGCGCGACGATATTGCCATGTCGAATCACGCCGCGCATTATGCCTGGCGTGATTGATATTCCGCAAGGCGCGTGGTACGACCCCGACGAAAACGGCGTTGACCGCGGCGGATGTGTGAACGTGTTAACTTCTCACCGCTGGACGCCATTTGCGTTTGGCACGGCGCAGCATACCATCATGGTCGAAATTGAACGGAACACGGAACACGCTCCACGAACCACGTTACACGATACGAGTTACAAGTTACGCGGAAAAGGGGAAATAAAATGACTTACGCATTTACGTTTGACGCAAGTTCATGTTCGGGTTGCAAAGCCTGTCAAGCCGCGTGCAAGGATAAAAATAATTTACCCGTCGGCGTGTTGTGGCGGCGCGTGTATGAAGTCTCAGGTGGTGAGTGGGAAAAGCAGGGTAGCGCGTGGACGAATACAGTTTTCGCCTATAACTTGTCCATTGCGTGCAATCATTGCGAACATCCCAAGTGCGCGGGCGTATGTCCTGTGGACGCGTATGTAATTCGTCCCGATGGGATTGTTTATATTGACGAAACCAAATGCGTGGGATGCGGATATTGCGCGTGGGCGTGTCCGTATGGCGCGCCGCAGTATAACCACGAACTCGGTCACATGACCAAATGCAATTTTTGCTTTGACAATATCGATTCGGGAAATCCGCCTGCGTGCGTGGCGGCGTGTCCGCTGCGGGTGTTGAATTATGTAGAAATTCCAAAGTCGGGAGACTTTGGAGTCCAAGATGGGTATATTCCGTTGTGGACAAAACCTGCCAGTGAGCATCCTTTCCCCATGTCGCCCATCTCGCGGACGGAGCCGCACTTGGCGGTCAAGCCGCATAAGGCAATGGTATTCAACGATGACGCGCAACGACTCCCGTCGTTGGAAATTGCAAAGTCTGGAGACTTTGCAGTCCAAATCGGGAATGTGGAAGAAATCCGCCCGCGGAAAGAATCCGCGTGGGATGAAATTCCGCTGGTGATTTTTACGCTGCTGGCACAGTTATCCGTTGGCGCGTTTTGGTTTGCGTTGTTATTCCTTCCAAAACCATTAACCCTTCTTCCATTATCCATCATCGGACTTTCACTGGGACTTGGGATGTCATTCTCTTTCGCTCATTTGGGGACGAAGAAAAACGCGTGGCGCGTGTTGACTCATTTGCGCAAGTCCTGGCTCAGCCGCGAAATATTATCCGCGAGTTTGTTCGGCGCGGGCTGGTTGGCGGTGACAGTCGAAAACTTATTCTTTCCACGCCCCACGCTCTATCTTTCGTTGCTCACTGCTTTACTCGGATTATTTTTCATTCACAGTATGGCGAATGTGTATCGCATCCCCGCCAAACCCGCGTGGAACACGTGGCGCACAAATGCGGCGTTCTTCATCAGCGCGTTATTGTTGGGGATGCTGGCGATGCTTCCCATTTTGCTCGTAGATGGAAACCAAACGCAATCGAAATTTATCGGCGTCGCCATCGTCGCGCTTATCGTTGGTCAGTGGAGCATCACCGGCAAACGCCAAAAGTTATGGCAAAACATTTTGAACTTCACCGCGATTCTTTCAACACTGATAATCTTTTTTGGAGGAATCGGCACATGGCAAAGCAGCATAAGCGTCTTTGCCATTGTATTCGTTGGGGAATTGCTCACAAGAATGCGCTTCTATGCGATGGAGCAAAAAACATAACCTGCGTCACAATATCTTGTGGAAAAAATCTGGTAAGACCTAAGAATCACGAGTAGCGGTCAACACCCTTCCCAAGATTGCGCGTGTGATGCTGTACACCGCCGGCACACCTTCTGGAATCGTCATTTTTGCCGTCAAGGATTCGTTGGGATTCAAAGGCGTATCGGATGTGTAATAGATAAAATTAACAGCCATATCCGCGGGCAGTATCCCTTCCATCTGCCCTCGAATAATCTCGCGCAGGTAGAACGAGCCTTCCATTTCCATGCCGATTGCCCCGCGAAAGACGCGGTAGTAGCGCAGCATCAAACTATTCTGCATTGACGTCCCCGGCACAGTTAACAAAACGCCCGAATGAATCTCATGCGGAAATCCCAGCGCTTCCAGTTCAGGCGCGGATAAGCCATTTTGCGGAAGCGGATACACTTCATCGGTCTGCTGATCAATCAGGTGATGCGGCAGCAGGATGTCGCCGCGTTTGCCGGTCAACGCGCCGGCTTTTCCAAACACAGAAAAACTACGAATGCGTTTGCCGAGAATCAACAAAATCATTTGCGTAATGCTTCGGGCTTGCAAGCCGTAGGCATAATCAATGTTGACAATCAAACCGCGCTGCGGCTGAACCTGCGCGAGGTCAGGGTCGCGCTCCGCGCTGAGCCGCGCGAGGTCAATCAAGTTGAGATTGATCCCCGCGGAAGACGAATCCAATACCGGGTAGATGCCGCTGGCGCGTTCTGCCGCGGCAATATCCGCCAACCTTTCAGGGTGCGCCATCCGCCAGTGACGGTATGCGGTATATAGTTGGTCGGCTGGCTTATCAAGCCCTGCCAGTAAATTGGGGACATTCTCCCTGCCCCATCGCATAATCTCTTCTGTGTTTTGATGCAGCCAGGGCGAAAGACAATTATGAACAGAGTGATTGTTGCTGGAGATGATATGAATTTCAAGTTCGGGGTTATTTGCTTCCGCGCCCAAAAAGTCTTCTATTGCCGCGCGGAGTTGAATGCCCCAGTTTTCCCAGGCAGTTGCCATATAGCGGTTGACCGCCGATTGAAAATATAACGTTAGATTATTGTGCTGCGTAATGGTTTCATAAAGTTTTTTAAGCCAGGTTTCGCCGAACAATTCCTGAATTTTCTGCAGCTCGTCCGCGTTAAACGGCATGGCGGAAGTTAGCTCACGCGCGGTATTTGCATCGCCCCCATGCCGCCACCAATCCGCCAGGCGAGCGCCAAGTTCTGTGCTTTCCAACCGCTTTCTGATTTTTCGCGTCTCAACACTGTATATGCATAATTTGGTCACAAGGTCAATGATATCTGTTTTGCGGTCACGTAGTTGAACGGTGCATTTGCCCGGCATGATCTCGAAGAATTTCCGTTTGCTTGAACGCTTTGAAGGCAGGCGGATTTCGTTTTGAATGCCGCGATACATGTCCGCAAAGTCCTCGGTCAACAACAAGGTGGACAGGCGGGTAATGTCATTAGGCAAACGAGATAAGGCGTAGCCCAATGCGCCGAAATCTATTTCAGGCTGGCGCGCATGTTCGTGCAGGATGGAATTCAACCCCAAATAACCGGGAATCAACTCATCGAGCGAGAGATACCCCTGCGCGACTTTGGAAAATAGCAAATTCATAAAAACTTCGTAGCCATGGAAGATGCGCTGCTTGTTGAGCAGGTTGAACGCGAACGCGCTGCCAAACGAGTGATTCGTTTGCACTGCCGCGCGAATATCATCCCCGGTCAACTGCACACACTTCGTATTTCCACTGGCACGGACGGTGGCGCTGCGCGGCTGGTTAAAGAACAGCGACATTTCACCGAAATATGTCGGGCTGCTGTGATGCTGAATAGGGTGCGCCGCGCCCTTTTCGTTGTACACCGCGATGCCGCCTTCAAGAATCAAGTACATGTGATCGTACTCAAGATCATCCTCACAACAGACGATCTCCGCGTCTTTTAATGAAATGGTTTTGGCGTGTAGAAGCAAACGCCCGCGTTCGGCAGCAGAAAGGAAATCGAATGGGGGTATGTTATCGAAGATAGTATTGGAAAGCATGGGACCTCTTTCATTCCGAGAGTTACCGTCTTTTATGCGGAAACCTTCCGAACGCAATAATGTTATTTGACAGCAGGATTCAAAATTAATTGAAGCGCAGCTGTTTGATCCAGAACGGCGGTTCCATCTGCCAGCGCGCAATCCAATATGTGACCGGCGAGTTTGCGGTCGTCGGAAATAAAGTGCAGGTGATATCCCGGCACAAGAATCCCGCCAACATATTCAGGCGACCAGAATCCCAGCGCGACGCCTTTGACATTTGTCTTTTCGGTCACCAATTGATTTTTAATCGCTTCTGCCAATGGCAAATATGGTTCAACCTGCTTTGGCACAGTGCGAATTTTCAACGCGCTGAAAGTTCCGTCTATGCGGACGGCGTAAAAATTTTCATTTTCCGGTCTTAATGCGTCCAGTTCAGATTGCAAGTCTGCATAGGTGCGTATGTTTTTTATATTGCGGGTAATATCGGCATCGAACCAGGTCACGCTCGCAAAGGGGATTTTTACATTCGATTCTGTTTCAATCACCTGCCCATCGGCAAGCGCCTGATAAATATGTCCATCGAGGACAATCATCTCGCCGTTCAGCCCATCGAAAGTACCGATGCCAAGGTCGCCGTTTTGCTTCAAATCGCCGACTGTTTCAAAGCCCGCGTAATTCCCAGCCGCGAGTGATTGATAGGTGGACAGTTGAAACAACATTTCGCGTTTTTCAAAAAAAGGCTTTATCTCAGGCGCGGTGTTTTTTGCTTGTGGCGCGCAATTTGCAACCAACAAGAACACCAACACCACTTGCAAAAAGATTATGATTTTCTTTTCCATCATCACTCCTTAAAGTTTTTTATGTTAATGCAGTCAACGTCTCCCGTCGTTGACTGTCCAAAGTCGGGAGACTTCGGACTCCGAAACCCTCACAGTCTTTTTTCATAAAAGACCGTGAGGGTTTCGAGACACATTACGGCTTGACGTACACCGTATATTCTTTAATATAGTCACCCGCTTTGTAATCTGTCATGCCGTCATTGACATCCTGGGCTATCGTGAAAACCGTCGAAAGGTGATGTTCGCCCGCAGTCCACTCGTCCAATTGAACCGCGTACGCGCGGCACTGCGAAGCGCCAGCCAAAAAGTCAAACATGCCAATCTCTTCCAGCGGAACTTCTTTTCCATCGAGGGTGAACTTCCATTGCAGGCTGGGCAAATTTTGGTCGAGGATTTCCTTTGAGCTGGTACACCAGAATGCAGCCCAAGCCAGATTTTCGGATTTGGAGAGGGCAATGGTATATGTCAACGTGCCGGGGATGGTGGCAGTGGCATCGTCGTATTCTTCACGCGCAAGTTGATGAAGATATACGGCAGAATACAACAAGGCGTCCGAATTGTCAAAGGGCTTCATCTTGGGCGGCGCAGAAGGTTTCACGCCTATCCCATCCGGCGTTAATACGCGCTCGATTGCGGCGTCCAAAACAACATCGTTTTCCGCAACGACGGTGGTTTCATCAAGTGGGACTTTGACGGTGGGCGTTACGCCCGTTCCCTCCAAAAAGAGACTTCCGTCAGGCAGGGTAAAGCG
>DZBA01000229.1 GCA_022729775.1 Anaerolinea thermophila
GACCGACACAATGATAATAATGAGCGGATTCAACTTTGCAAGCCAAGCCACAATGATTCCCGTAAAGCCGTACCCCGCAGCAAGGGGGGCTGTCTGCAAACGGTGGACAACGCCCGCCACTTCGCTCATACCTCCCAAGCCTGCCAGCGCGCCGGATAACATCATGACAAGCACCGTGTTGCGCGTGATGCTAATGCCGGCATATTTCGCGGCTTGAGGGTTATCGCCAATGAGTCGGATTTCATATCCCCAGCGGCTGCGATAGACGATCAACCACAGGATGATTGCCGCTACAATGCCAAGCAAAAGCCCCGCGTGCGTAGTCAAACCGCGAAAGATTGTGAAGCTCTTTGCGTATTCCAACAGACGCGGAAGCCATGCGGTCTGCGGGAATTTGGGACTCATTTGAAAACCGCCTTCAGTCCACACGGCAAAAACCCAATAGTTTACCCATGAAATGGCAATATAGTTCATCATCAAGGTACTGATGATTTCGTTGACGTTGAACTTGGCTTTGAGATAGCCGGGGATAAATCCCCACAGCGCGCCCATCGCCAACCCCGCCAAAGCCATGACAGTCAGGAACAACCAGCGCGGCGTCTCCGCCGCCAGCAGCGGGGCAAGCACCACCGCGCTCGCGCCCCACGCGCCCATGATGAATTGCCCTTCCGCGCCAATATTCCACAATTTCATGCGGAACGCCACAGAGCAAGCCAGCGCGGTCAATAGAATCGGCGTAGCTTTGACGATGGTGTCAGACAGCACACCCACATCGCCAAAGGAAGCCTTGGCAATATGCTGGTAAGACCTGAGCGGGTCGCCGCCCGCGACTGATATCAAAATCCCGCCGAGGAACAACGCGACAATGATCGCGCCCACTGACACAGCCGCCGGGAACCATGCAGGCGGAACTTCGAGCCGCGGCTCAAATTGAATTCGATACCTTGTTTTTTTATTCAAAGTTGTTTCACTCATGCGCTGGCTCCTTCTTTTAGCGCCTGCTCCAACGGTGTGCCGGTCATCATTAGACCGATCATGTCTATCATCTTCGGGTCCGTTTCACCCGATGGGACTTTTACCTCACCCATGACCTTGCCTTCATAAATGACATAAACACGGTCACTGAGCGAGAGCAGTTCTTCCAACTCTTCAGAGATAAGCAGGACTGCCGCGCCCGCTTCGCGCTGTGTCATCAACAAGCGGTGAACGCCCTCGATTGCGCCGACATCCAAACCACGAGTCGGTTGGACTGCCACCATAAAATGAGGATGATTCGAAATTTCACGCGCAAGAATCACGCGCTGCAAATTTCCGCCGGATAAAAGGCGCACGGGCGTATCCACATTGGGGACGATGATATCGTACGCTTCCTTCAATTCCTTTGCAAATTTACCTGCCGCGCCCATATCCAGCAAGCCATTTTTAGAAATGGGCGGCTTGCGATAATTTTTCATGATGACGTTATCAGTCACGCTTAAGTTTGGAGCAGAGCCGACATGGTTGCGATCTTCAGGCACATAGGACATGCCGTGTTGAATTCCAAACAACGTATCGCGATTGCTGACCTTATCCTTGCCGAGGATGACCTCGCCCTCGGTGCATTTACGCAGCCCAGTGATGACCTGAGAAAGTTCGTTTTGACCGTTCCCTGCCACGCCTGCCACGCCAACGATTTCACCAGAGCGGACATGGAGCGAAAGTCCGCGCAGCGAGGGCAAGCCTTTGTCGTTTTCCGCATGAACATCTTTGACATCAAGGACGATATTCCCCACTTTGACCGGCTTCTTATCCAGCGCAAAGACTACGTCGCGCCCAACCATCAAGCGCGCAAGTTCCTGCCTCGAAACGCCCTTCGCGGGGACGTCCGCCGCGCTAAGCACGCCGCGCCGCAGAACAGTTACGTAATCCGCAATGGCGCTGACTTCCTGCAATTTGTGGCTGATGAAGATAACCGATTTTCCCTGCGCGATCATCGCGCGCAAGGTATCAAACAAGCCTTCGATTTCCTGCGGGGCAAGCACGGCTGTCGGCTCATCCATAATGAGGACATTCGCGCCGCGATACAACATTTTGAGCAGTTCCACGCGTTGCTGTTCGCCAACGGAGAGTTGCCAGATTTTTGCGCGCGGGTCAACCTTCAAACCGAATTGCTCGCCCAGTTCTGCAATCTTTGAATCATATTCAGGCAGGCGCATAAAGAAACGCGGGTCATCCAACCCTAGTAAAACGTTTTCTGTTACTGTTTGCGAGGGGACAAGCATAAAATGTTGATGAACCATGCCGATGCCGGCTTTGATCGCATCACGCGGGGATGAAAAAACTTTTGGCTCGCCGTTTACAAGGATTGTCCCGCCTTCTTGTTTGTATAAACCAGCCAGCACATTCATCAAGGTGCTTTTGCCTGCGCCATTTTCACCAAGCAAGCCATGTATTTCGCCATGCCGCAGTTTAAAGTCTACACGGTCATTTGCCAGCACGCCTGGAAAGCGCTTGATGATTCCGCGCATTTCCACAATAAGTTTCTGTTCTGTTGAGGAGATTTGCTGTGTCACTGATTTACTCCTGCGGTAGGTTCAATATGTCCTATCAAAGACATTTTACAAAAAGGGCTAGAACCCCCACAGGAGTCCTAGCCCTTAACATCAATGGTTTATTGGGGCAGTTCAGCGGTAATGCCTTCAGCCCACCACTTCATACAAACGGGGACGGTGCAAGGCAGACCGAATTCGGGGAACGCGTCGAGGTCAACTTGTTCCAACTTCTTGCCTGCAGGAAGGACTTCGTTACCCTTGTTGTCTTTGATGGGTCCAGAGAACACATCGAAGCGGGTGAATTCGCCCTTGACCATCTTGGCGAGAATGTCTTCGACTTCTGCGATGACGGCCGGGTCGAGTTCTTTCACGCCGGGCTGCATTTCTTGACCTTCCATGAAGCCATAGAGACCCAACGCGCCGGTTTCGGCATCAAAGTAATCCCAACCGGGGACGTAAGTTCCAGCAATGACTTTTTCGGTGATGCCGGCATAGACAGGTCCCCAAACCCAGTACGGGGCGGTGAGACAAGCATCAACTTTGCAGGAGCCATACCAGTCGTATGTTACGCCCCATTTGCCCTTTTCCTGAGCAACGTCAGCAACGGCGGGGGTATCAGCGCCGGTGAACACAACCTGCGCGCCACCATCGAACAGGGAAGCAGCGGCTTCCTTCTCGATAACGGGGTCATGCCAGGTGTTGAGCCAGCGGACATCCATTGTACATTCGGGGCAGGTCTTCTTCATGCCCAACGCAATGGCATTGCCCAAGCGAATTTCTTCGGGGATGGGGAAGGTCGCCATGTAACCGAGTTTGGGGTTACCATCGGCTTTGGCGCGCGCGCCCGCGAGCATACCCGCGAGATACTTCATGTTTTCCATCGCGCCCATCAGGTTACCAAAGTTGGTTCCATTGGAGTTGATGCCGGTGAGGTGAATGTACATCACTTCCGGGAATTCTTCCGCGACGGACTGCATCGGATCGCCAAAACCAAAAGAGGTTCCGAAAATCATATTGAAGCCCTTGCGGGAGAGGGAGCGGAATACCTGCTCTGAATCGGCGCCTTCGGGCACGTTTTCAACATACGCAGTGTGAACGTTGGGGACGTTCTTTTCGATATATTCCAAACCTTCGTAATGAGCCTGTGACCAACCGCCATCGTCATGCGGTCCAATCAAGACCATCGCAACATTGAATTTGCCTTCGGCGACATCAGGGATCTGCATACCGCCTTCTTCAGCGGGGGCTTCAGCGGCGGGGGCTTCCGTGGCAGCGGGAGCTTCGGTTGCTTCAGCGGTTGCTTCAGCAGCGGGCTTTTCGGCAGCAGGAGCGGGAGCACTGCCACCGCAAGCGGAAAGGACGAGCATCAATGCCAACGCGAAAATCGCGAGGCGGGAAAGATTATTACGCATTCTTTTCTTCTCCTTATGAAATTATGATTTGAATCTGACATACAAAACTTACAAAGGTACAACGTGCAACGTGCAACGTGCTAAAAACTTCACCACAAGTTGTCCAAACAAAACCTGCCAATTTTGGTCAACCTTGTGAAGAAAGTTACAACCATTATAAACCTTTAAGGCGCACACTCAAATTCTTTTTGTACTTCATCAAACGTGACATTCTGCACAAGTGTATTTTCTGTCTCACGTTCAATTCGCTTCCATAAATTGCAGAGAAGAGGTCGTACATAGTTTCGGGAAACATTGTATGACAACTTTGATAATTCTACCGCTTTTTTCAAATCTGCGGTATGCGCGTATCCTTCAATAAAGACAAATCGCTCAACCGGGTCGTTGGGATAATCATTCAACTTAAAAGCCACATCTCCCAAACGAGCGACTTCATCCCAATCACCCATTTGGCGCGCAAGGTCTGCCTTTTGGAAGTAATAACACCAGCCATGATTTGGCTCTTTGCCATAAACATCAGGCATAACGGCAATGGCTTTATTCAAAATTGGCTTTGTCGAAGAAAGCAGCGCGGCATCGCGCAGCAGAGAATCATCGGGGATCATTTTGTTAATCGAATCAATTTCAGGGTCAAGCACGCGCAAACATTTTGGCGGCGCATAATAAAACACAACAGCCTGCGACGTATTGCCGTGAAATTCACCCGCGAGAAAATCATAATCCACGGGCGTGTTTGGGTTCAGCGATAAATCATCGCGGTTGGTGGGATAGAACAGCACATAATCCACCGTATCGCTGTGATTATTGGGCGCGTAAATCCAATTCAACGCCGCGCTCAACGAATTATCGGCATAATAATCCAACTCTTCGTTAATCAACACGATCGTATTTTTTTCGAGCGCGGGCGCGCGCCATGTCATTTGCCAGAACATATTTTTATGTTCCGCCCAATCGCGCCGGAAATCGTTCGCCCACAAAAACTGACGCCCCGCCGCAAATGCAAAAATCAAAACAATCGCATATTTGAATTTGTTCGGAAGCAACTCCAGCAAGCCCGCGAAGATAAAACTCACACCCAGCATAAAGGACAACGCCGCGCGGTTGGCAGGAAAACCAAGCGAAATGGGAACGCCCGTCAACCAGAATGGAGGACCCGCCAGCGCGAGCATGATCAAACCCAAAGCGATCATCCACCCGATTTCGGCGCGGCTGGACTCTGCGCTGTTTTGATTCTTCAGCGCGAAAATGGTCAGCGCCCCGACAGCGAGCATGACAAAGGCATACAGCGCAATTGTGCGGACTCCGTCCACGGCGGTGTTGGGGAATTGGAAGATCAATGACCACGCGGAAACCGTCGTCACCCAAAAACTGGAGAAGATGTTTTGCAAAAGATAAGTCAGTGTTTGCAAGGGCGCTTTTGCAAGTTCTTCCCTCAAGTTGAATTTATAGACCTGATTGTTAAAGATCAGCGCGCGCGACAAAACCGCGAGGACGAAAATACCGAGGTATGGCAGCCACGATTTGAGCGCAGATTGAATCCGCGCTTTTAGGGGAGCAGAATCATCTCGAAGGGATGCAAAAATCACGAAGGGGCGCATCAATTCGAGGACGAAGAAATATTCCATCATCCACAAATTGAGCGCGGAAAATA
>DZBA01000014.1:0-12144 GCA_022729775.1 Anaerolinea thermophila
TTGGTGTCTTAAAACCCTTGACACATTTCAGGGTAGCTGTAAAATAAAGACGCTTCACGCAGGGTGACCCCCTCACCCTGCGTGAAGCATTTAATTTGCCAGTGTACAGGTTGGGAAACGTTTACTGCGCGAACTTTCATCTCCCAAATTATACCCTTCAATACTCAGGACGTTTTGATTTCTGCGCTCCCATTTGTCATTTGGATGACAGCCGCGCCCAGCGTGACCGTTGCGGCGAAAATGGAAAGCCCGCCAAGGAGGACAAAATAATACGGCAAGCCCAAATACACTTCCCCTAAAATTCCAAGCGGCATGAGCAGCCCGCCCAACGCCAGCCATGAAGCCCACTTTGCCATTTGTTCTTTCAACGGTAATTTGAGGAGCAGGAACCCAAATACGATGTTCAGCAGCGAAAATAAATTTCCATGCACGTGGGCAAGGCGCGCTTCGAAATGTTTCCCTGTTGTATAAGACGCAATCCACTCTTCCTTGCCGGGCGCAAAATCGCGCAGGTAGACAAGGACAAATCCGTAGACCATAAACGCCGCCATGACCCATAACCCAACGCCAATATTCCATTTACCAATTGTAGTTTTCATTTTTTCCTTTTTTTTATTTTCCGTACCACATCCGCGCAAAGAGATGATCTTTGAGGATGAGTTGATGATAGAGCGCCGCGCCAATATGCAGCAGGGTAAGAAGCGCGAGCGCGGGCGCGATCACGCCATGCAGCACGCGCGCGGTGAAATCATAAAAATCTGCGGGCAGAGTCCCGGCGCTGCCAAAGACAATGGGCGCGAGCCCAGCCTGCATCGAAAGCATGATTCCGCTGGTTGCAATCAAAAAGACCAGCAGGTAAAGCGTGGCGTGCGCTGCCTTCCCTGCCCAATCGAGAAGGGCGCTGCCGGTGGAGGCGTGCGCGGGCACGGGTAATTTCATCCGCGCGATAAGGCGGACAACGAGCGCGAGCAAAGTCAGGCTGCCGATTCCCATGTGCAGAGCAAGCGGCATGAGCTTGGCGGAATCATTGGGCTGCCCGCTCATGAATTTGCCGATGATGAACGCGGCGAAGACGAGCAGCACGATCAGCCAGTGCAGCGTAACTTGAATCGGATGGTATTTTTTAGGGGCTGTTTGCGACATGTTTTTACTCCGTAGGTGAAATGGTTTGGCGCGCGGAAAAATACATCAGCGCGAGGATGACCAGCCAGGCAGCGGCGCGAAATAACATGGCGAACATGCTTTGCACTGCGGCGGTTGACTGGAATGATACTATTAAAAGTATGGCGACAACCGTGTGGAGCAAAAACACAGCAATTGCAAAGCCCATTGCATAACGGCTGTTTTTCCAAATCAGCACAGCGGGGACTGCAACTGTAAATATTCCCATGAGAAAGTTATACACGGGCAGCCAGTTCAAAACCTGATAACCCGGATTCCATCCCTGCATTGCCTTTGCGCCTGCAACAACAGACATGGCGCCGACGAGAAACGCAAGAATTGCGGCAGTTTTTTGCATAAGGTTTCCTTTCTATGATTCGCTTTTTGCGGCAAGAAAAATCACGCGCGTTTTTGCGGTCATGCCGCGCTTTGTCCCATTTGGCGCCACAATGGTGACGCCGGGTTTGATGTCGAAGACTTCGTCATCAACCATCATCAAGCCTTCGCCTTCGAGGAAGTGGTACATCGCCGTGCCGCCCGGATGCGGGGGGATTTGCTGACCCTCATTCAACCCCACGACCAAAGATTTGAAGTTGGGCGTGTCTATTAAAAAATGCGGCTGCGTGCCTTGCGATGAAAAAATCGCTTTGGACTTTGTGTCGAGAAAATAGATTGGTGAAATTACATCGGACATGTTGACTCCTTCGATTTGTTGTTGATGTGCCTAACTTTAATTCCATCCCTGTTTTTGCGCCCCGACTTTTGTCGGCTTTTATGTGTGAAAACTTTTTTCCTCTTACTCCAGCCCTGTCCGCTTGGACAGACCCGCGCGGTCTATGATGCGAATCTGCTGTTTGTCCATTTCGATTAACCCGGATTTGGTCAGATCGCGGATGGCGCGACTGAGGACATCTGGCACGGTGCCGAGATGCGCCGCGAGTTCGGTCTGGTTGGTCCAGCGGCGGCGCGTGATAACATCGCCTTCGGGTTGGTCGAGCAGCAATTTTGCAAGTCGCGCTTCGACGGTTTTTAACGATAAATCTGAAGCGTAGGCAACCAACTCGATGACTTTATCCGCCATGTTTGCGATGATGCGCAACGCGGTTTGCGGATGCGCCATGATGACCTCTTCCAGCGCGCGGCGCGGAATTAACCACAAGCCGGATTCTTCCAGCGCGATGGCTGTCACCGGGTTGGGACGGCGCGCGAGCGCCCCGATTTCATTGAATACTTCGCCGGTGCTGATGAAGCGCAGCGCTTGTTTGCGTCCATCGGGCGCGGACTTCATCACCTTTAGCGAGCCGTATTGCAAATAATATAAATTGGATTCGACATCGCCTTCCCAAAACACAACCGCGTTGGGCGCAAAGATTTTCCACTGCGCCTGTTGTGATAGACCCAAAAGGGTGGTGTCATCCACCCCGCGTAAAAATTCAAAGGACTGTAAGCGCTTAAATAAAATATCGGTTTGCATAAAACAGTGTAGCATATAAAAAGAACCAGAGCAGTTGCGGAAATTTTCAAAAAGTTAAAGCCGCTTACTTTTCCACCACAATCTTCACCCAAAACGTTTTCTCCGTCCCAATGGGAACATCTTTCCCGTTCATGTCATTCAAGGTGAAATAGCCCGTATACTCCCCAGATTCAGAAGGCGCAGTGAGTTCAACCGAAATTTCCACCTTGCTGCCTGATAATGTTGGGGGAATCGGCGCAGAGTCCGGCGCGGACATTCTGTCGCCTGCCGCAAATTTCAGCGCGTAATTGATCCATGGGCAAGTGCCAATGTTGACAAACTCCCACGTCTTGGTGAACGTCTCGCCCGCGTTGATTTTTGTTCCGTCGGGGATGGTCACATCGCGCGACAATGCGGCGTTATTTTTACAATTCGGAGGAATGGTCACAGCCAGCGTCGGCGTGCGCGTTTCCACTGGCGCGGGCGTTAACGTCACGGGAATGTATCCTATTTTTGTGGGCGGCAGGGTCGCGGTGATAAAGTCAGATTGAATCGAAGTCGGCGGCGCATCCACAGAAACGGAAACGCACGCGGCGAGAAAAAGAACAGGGAGGAGTATTATTTTTTTGAACATGGTTTAGAACATCATCATCTGCCCTTCGGATTTTTCGATGGGGTCGCTGGCAATTTGTTCGATGAAAGACTCGCGCGTCAAGACCGGCAACTCCGCTATGCTTCGCAGCAAACGATATTTTGCCACGCGATGTTTTTTCATCCGCGCTTTGAGCGAAGGGTCGCGCTCCTGTTTGTAGGCAATCAGCGCGGCGCGTCCGCCGGGGATGACAAAGACCGTATCCTCATGCGAAGATTCCAGCGCGCGGCGCACCAGCCCCGAAGCGAGGACATAAAATGAATGGGCGGTTTTTCCTTGCGCGTCGTTCCAATGCAAAAGTTTATTCGTTGTTTGGGTTTTATATCCCAGCCGCCTGCCGATGGATTCAAGCAGCGCGTACATTTCACGCAACTCTGCGCGGCGATTCGCGGCGCGGTCTTCGGCGCGGAGATTCCACGTAGCGGATTCTTTTTGCGCGTATGAGTTCAACACCGCGTAAATCAAACCTTTGGATGGCGTGAACAGACCTTTGAACTGCTCGTATAACTCATCTTCGATTTCGAGGGAACTTGTATTGGGATTTTTTTGTAAACGGTTTACTATCGCCATTTCCACAAGGTCAGAAAGCGAATCTTTTTGCGCGGGCGATGATAATCCCCACAAGCCGGTTTCGATGTGTTCGCCTGTTGAGTAGTGAGCAAACTGGCTGTCTTTTAATACCGTATCGAACAGCACGTATATTTTGCGAAGGGCTTCATCAAACTCGACGCGCGATTGTTTCAGCGCGTTCGATTCCGCCAGCGCGGAGAGTCCCGCCGCGTGAATGTGCAGGTAACTTGCGGGTTCGCCGCGCGTTTCGAGATATTCCACAATCGCCTTGCGGAGATTGGAGACGCTTGGGTTTTGCGGCTCTTGTTTTTGCCCGCTCTTCCATGTCACTTGAACAGAATCATATTCCGTGCGGAGCGCGACTCCCTGCAAGATAAAAGCCGACGCGCTTGCGGCGGTCAACGCGGAGGTGAGGAACGCGGGCTCAGGTTCGGGCAGCAAGGCAAAAAAGGGAACGTCATCGGGCAGCAATTCATTGAGATGATTGAACGCGGAATGAAGCGCGGTGACATTCCATGACCAGTCATATCTTCTGCGGCGCAAAGCCACCTTATACGGCTCGACGGCGTCACGTCCCCAAAGCCAGCCCGCCCACAGCGCGGAAAGAGTCCAGAACGCTTGGTTGGGTCGCGGCACAGAACCGATCGCCGCCGCAATGGGAATTTCTTTTTTCACTTCGCGCGCGAGGTCTTTCAAACGTCCTTCATAAATCAATATCCCGCCGCTTTCTGGGATTTTATTTTTCCAAACCGCGCAAGGAACAGTCGCGCCGGTCTTTGTCCACAACTCTATGCCGCTTTCGAGCGCGTTCCACACATTGTTTTCGCGGAACTGATTCGGCGTGCTTAATTGTTTTGGGCGCGGGCGTTCGGATGGATGCGCCCAAAGCGTATTGCCAGAATCGCAGGCAAGCAGCGCCAACGCGGTCAAGGCGCGTTTTCGTTCAGCGGATAAATTCAAACTGTCGAGTCGGTTGACGATGGTGGTCAAAACATACAAGGGGCGCGGTAAATAATGCGCGATGGCTTCCTCGGCGTAGATGCGGTCTTCATCTTTGAGCGAGATGACTTTTTCGTATGCGCGCGAGCGATGCAGCGAATCTGTCGCGGCGATTTTTACCGCGCGTTCGATATCGTCATTCGACGCGAGTTTTTCGCCCGTGTCGCCGCAATGCGGACATGCGTATATCTTGCCGTAAGGCGCGGTGGAACCTTTGCGCCATAAAAATGCCTGCGCCGAAATTTGCGCTTCGCATTTTTCACATTGCGTGAAATATAAAGATTGAAGATGCGCGCCGAGTCTTTCCTCCCCTTTTTTGATGGCGCTCAATTCTGCAAGCGCGGCGACAAAATCCGCGCGGGCGGGTGGGTTGGCGAACATCTCCAAAAGAAAACGCGAAACGGGATTGTTTGCCGTGACCAATACGCGGTATCCGCTGCGCGCAATTTCGAGAGTCAAGCGCGGAGAAAACCCAAACGGGTCGAGAACCCAATTCCCTTTAAGATTCTGCCGCGCGAGCCATGCAGAAGCGACTCCCTCTTCGAGCGCGGGTAAAAATCGCGCAAGCGGGTCAGAGTCGGCGGCGTGGAATCCTGAAAGATAGGGAAGGGCGTCCATGCGATATGACAGGCGGCGCGGATTTACTTCCGCGTCACAGAAAAAACCTCGAACAGCGGAAGATACCAGTACAGTGTTGCAATCGGTTTGATGTTTGCCAGGCGCGCAATATCGCTTTTGATTTCGGCAATGCCGCGCTCATGGTACGCGCCCGAATATTCAGGACCCGCAAGTTTGCGCCCGATTTGGTAGAGAACATTTTCTGTGGGACCAGAAACCACCAGCTGCCCGTTCGGTTTGAGCAGCGCAAAAATTTGATTGATCGTCGCGGGTAAATCTTGCACATGCTCCAGCACGTCGAGCGCGGTGATGAGGTCGAAGGAATGCGCGGGCAATTCCCCAAGCGCGGTTTGGGTCGCGTCGAAAACTTTCACATTGTCCGCAAGCGGAATATATTTTTGTACGCGCTGCAAGGGCAGCAAGTCCACATCGAAGGCGGAGACGTGCTTGCTGACGCCCGAAAGGTACGGCAGCATCACGCCGCTTCCGCAGCCGAAGTCCAAAATGTTTTCAAACGGCGCGAGCGTTTCGACGTGATCCATGACTTTATGAAGACGCTGCCAGAATAAATAATTGATCACCGGGTTGCGGTGTGAATAGGCGGGAAAGCCCGCTTCGTCCAGGCGTCCCTTTTCTGATTCCGCCAATACCTGACGGATGGCGTTGCGATACCGTGTTTTATATGCGTTGAAGTCTTGTGTTTTCATAGTGGGTTTGTAACCGGGCTGCGCGGCGCAGCGTTGATATCTATCTCGATGGCGGAAAGTAGAATTTGAATGGCAAGGATGACAGAAAGCGTGGGCAGGATGACTGTGCCGGTTGGCGCGGGGATTCCCATCTCGTAATATTGAATCCATTTAATAATGCCGAAGACCAACCCGAAGATCAAAAGCGGAATGCCAACCAGCAAATAGATTGACATCATGGAAAAATCGAAAATGAAATATCTTAAGATAATGCGGCGGATGAGCGTGCGCGTAAGTTTGAGCGGAAACTCGAACAGCACGCGCTGAATGGACATGCTGGAAACTTCATCGCGATAACGCGCCGGGATGGGGACATCCATCACATAGGCGTCGAGCAAATACAAATGCGAGAGCATGGAGGTCTCGAAATAATAACGGCGGTCAATCTCGTCGAAGGGCAGCTGCGCGAGGACTTCCGCGCGGACGGCAAAGAATCCGTTGGTAGGGTCGAAGATATTCCAATACCCTGTTGCGGCTTTGGTGAGAAAACTCAAGCCAAGATTCCCCACGCGGCGGACAAGCGGCATTTGTTGCAGCGAATGAAAATCGCGGAAGCGGTTTCCTTTGACATAATCTGCCCTGCCTGCGATAAGCGGCGTGACCAGCGCGGGAATGTGCGCGGGGTCCATCTGTCCATCGCCATCGAGCTTGACGATAACCTGCGCGCCGAGTTCGAGCGCCTTTCGGAATCCCGTCAGCATAGCGCCGCCCACACCCTGGTTTTTTTCGTGGCGGAGGAGCATAATGCGCCCGTCCGTTTGCGCTGCGCGCAAAACAATTTCAGAGGACGAATCCGGCGACGCATCATCCACAACGATGATATGCCTGATAAAATTAGGCAGCCCGCGCAAAACGGATTCGATGTTCCGTTCCACGCGATACGCGGGAATTACAATTGCAGTATTGTAATTAACCAAATCCATAAAAAGCATTGTACTCGAAAGGTGATAAAATCGCCGTAAGGAAAAAAATTATTATGACCATCGGGGAACAAATTCTCATTGTTGAAAGTGATCCGGACATCGCTGATTTGATTGGCAGGCAGGCGCTAAAACCACTTGGCTATCAAGTGACTGTGCTGGGGGATGCAGGCTCCGCAATCAAACACGCGCTTCAGTCCCACCCTGACCTTATCCTTGCCAACTTGAACCTGCCCGGTTTGAGCGGCAAAGATATGCTGACGGGGATGGTTTCACAGGGCGTGCAATCGCCTGTCATCGTCATCGCCGAAAAAGGTCAGGAAATGGACGCGATTCACGCGTTCCGCCTCGGCGCGTCGGACGTCATCTTCTGGCCCCTGCGCGACGCGGAAGTGGTCTCGATTGTGGAACGCGCTTTGCGCCAAACGCAAGAAACGCGCGAACGCCAAAAATTAGACCGCCAGTTGAAAACGATGAATAACGAATTACAACGCAGGCTGCGCGATTTGACCACCATCCTTGGAACGGCAAAGGCAGTGGTTTCCATCACAGACCAGCGCGTATTATTCGATAAAATTCTCGAAAGCGCGCTGCAAGTCGCCGAAGCGGATATGTGCTGGCTGATGCTGCGCGATGAACGCAGCAATGCCTACCTGCTTCGCTCGCATCGCAACCTGCCAGATGCCTGGGCAAAGAAAATCAATCAACCGTTGGATGACGGCATCAGCTCATTGGTTGCGCTTTCAGGCGAAAGCCTGACCATGCACGGCTCGCCTTTGCAGCGATTTAAGGTTGCCGCGCTGGGCAAGTCGGTGGGCGTTATCCCCATCAAAATTCAAAATGAAGTCATTGGTCTGCTGTTGGTGGTGCGGAGAGATGACCGCGAAATCACCCGCGACGCGCAAACTTTGCTCGAAGCCATGGCAGACTTTGCCTCGATCTCGTTGGTCAACGCGCGTTTATTCCGCGCATTAGAGCAAAGCGTGGATACCGCCAAGAAAGGCGAACAGCATCGCTACGCCGCGCTTGAATCTGCGCGCGAATCTATTCGCAACGAAGTGCAGGCTGCGGGATATCCGCTTAACCTTGTGCTGACAGAAACACCCGGACCGCTCAATGCGGATCAGAAAAAAGCGCTGCTGATTGTGCAATCTGCGTTACAACGACTTTCACGTTCTTCTGAAAAGACCATTGTCCCAACGCAGCCAGCAGAAATAAGTCGGAAATAATCCTATGGTAAAGCGCGACTTGGTTTTGCTTGTCCTGAACCCATCTTCGATGTTGGATTTGATGGAACGCGCCTTGCGCGCGGCTGGTTTCGACGTTGCGGTTGCGAATGCTGTTTCCGCGATGAATAAATCGGTGGATGAATCGATACCGTCGTTGATCATCATTGGAGAGAATCTTGGGGGGCTGGATGGCTTTTCGATTTCAAGCGAACTTTTGGAACGTTTTCCCACGCTGCCCATCATTTTATATACAGACCATGATACGACAGGCTTTGCCAAGTCTGTGCTTCGATTTGGTTTGAGCGGTTATCTTTATCCCCCCCTCAAGATGGACGACATCGTGGACGAGGTCAAACGCTGCCTGATACGCGCCAGAAAACTTGGTGACTGGCTGCGTAGTGAAGTGAAACGCACCACATCATCGCTTGCAGAAAAAGCGAAAATGTCCGAAGCCGAACGCTCCAAATTAGAGGCAATCATCGCCAACATTCAAGATGGCGTCATTATTCTGGATGAGGGGCATCGCGTCCTTTTTGCCAACCAGTCTGTCCGCGAAATTTTTCAGATAGAGGGAATGGATATTTCGGGCAGGGTGATTGAGGATGTTGTCTCGAACATGGATGTAAAGGCGCTGATTGTGCGCTTTGCCGATGGTCCCTTGAAATACCACGAAGTTAACTTCGATGATGGGCGCGTCTTCAACGCGCAATATACGCCCATTCCCAACATCGGCGCGGCAGTGACCATGCAGGATATATCCTACCTTAAAGAATTAGACCGCTTAAAGAACGATTTTATCCATACTGTCTCACATGACCTGCGCTCGCCATTGACCGCTGTGCTTGGATACACAGAACTGATTGAACGCACCGGCACGCTAAACGACAGCCAGCAAGAATTCATGCGCCGCTTGCGGGGCAGCATTGAGCATATTACACAGTTGATCAACGACCTGCTCGACCTGGGGCGACTGGAAGCCGGCTTCGATACGCGCCGCGAGATGATTCAATTGGACGATATATTAAAATATTCGCTGGACATGTTCGACACCGAAGTAAAGAAAAAACGGATACGACTCGTTTCGCGCATTTCCACCGACCTTCTGCCGATGCGCGCAAACCCCATCCGCATCCGCCAGATGATTGATAACCTGCTTGGCAATGCCATTAAATATACGCCAGATGACGGCATGGTCGGCGTGGAAATGTTCATGGAAGAAAAGCAGATTATCTTGAAGGTTGAAGATACGGGACCTGGCATCCCCCCCGAAGAGCAGGGACGCATATTCGAGAAATTCTTCCGCGCTGCCAATGTCTCTGATAGCGTGCAAGGCACGGGCTTGGGGCTTGCAATTGTCCGGTCTATTGTAGAAAGTCATCAGGGGCGCGTTTGGGTGGAATCGGCAATGGGAAAAGGCTCAGCCTTTATTGTGCTTCTCCCCGCGCAGGATTAAAATACGCCGCCGCCGATTTTCATCGGCGGCGGCTTTCGCCAAAGGAGGAGACAAGAGAAGTGTCTTGTAATCTGCGTTGTTTCTGTCTCCGAATTGATAATAAGGTATTTTACATTTTTTTGAAATCGCCAAATGTCACGCAACAGATGTGACAATACACACCAAATACTTTACGGAGTATGAAGGAAAGCGCGCGCCCGGTTTAGCGCCTCTTTCACGTCTTGATATGCGTGGATGGTCAGCGCCGGGTGTGGGTTGCCTGTAATCATCTTCGAGACTTTTCTGTCTTGCTGGTGCAGGCATAAGACCGGCTTATTAAGGTTCAGCGCGTACGCGATTTCATATCCCACCCCATGTGATGGGACGCTGACTTCTGCAACCAGCGCGTCGCAGTTTTGAATCCAATTCACGTCGCGCTCATAGACTTCGCGCGGGGCAATGACGCGCTCTTCTTCCATGACTTCGGATTCAGCAAGGTGCGAGGTGGGAATCTCATGCCCATCGGCAAGCAGCGCGGCGACAATTTCTTGATAGACAGACTCGAATTCGCGCCCGCCGGTGATGGAACAAGCAAAGTAAATATTCATTTTTTACCCGGTAATTTGGAGAGTATGGATTGATTCCGCTTGGGCTGCTGCGCGGCAAGCGACTCCGCGCCGCCGATGCCGGAGCGCATACTATCTATCTCGGTGCTTAATCGCATCCAATCATCCACGAGGATGACAAAGTGCGGGGTCTTGTCCTTGAAGAAAAGCGGCGAGAGAAAGATGCGCAATGTGGAAGGCGCTATGGGAAATTTCGTCAACTCTATGACAATGGCGGTCATTCCGGCAAAGAGTTCCATAATATCGGCTTGCGCTTTGGTGATGCTGTTTCTTGGGAACAACGCGCCCATGTTCGCAGAGGTGGTGCGGCGAAATCTTTTGTATGAAACATTCAAGCGTAGAAAAGGCGTGACAAGGCGGATGTATTCCGGATAAGGTTGAATATACGCGCTTTTGCGGGCAATCCATAATACGATGCTGACAAAGATGCTGAAAACGCCGATCCCGCCAATGGTCATCCAGCGCCATTCTTCCATACCCCAAAAATAAATTGCGCCCGCCAGCCCTAACAGGGCAAGTCCCAATAAAAAGATATCGGAACGCCAGCGGTCTATCATGTGGGAGTAGATGACAAGCGGGTAACGACGTCCACCTTTTGCCATGTTATTTGCCTTCCTCCGTTGGGGTAAGTTGCGCGCTGAGTTTGCTCATCGCCTGCGTGAGATATTCCCCGCGCAAGCTGAATGTGATGTCGCCGCGCGTTTTTTCGATGATGCCGCGCGCAAGGTCGGTTTGGCGGCGCAAGCCGTTTGTGATTGCGTCGGGATAATCCATCGTCACCAGCACGGAATAGATTTCATCCATATAACCAAGCAGGCGTTCGGCTTCGGCGGAATAGCCATGACGGAGGATATCCAGCGTGCGGCGGCGCAGCTCGCCGACAACTTCCGCCAGTCCGTTGAGATAGGTCGCGGGTTCAACGATCAACTCGGATGGCGTTTGAAGCGGCTCATTGCGAATCAACGCGCAGGTAACGTTGGCTTCCACGTATTCTTTGAGCGCGTCCTGTGTGTATCCCGCGTAGAAAAGGTCAGGGTAGGCAGAAAGGGACGCGCGCAGCGTATCGGCGAGTTGGCGAGCTTCTTGAAGGCGCTCATTCATGACATCCGCTTCGTCGCGGTGAACAGCGCGGATGGCGAGCGAACACGCGCGGGTGAGTTGTCGCGCCTGCGCCAGCGCCTGATCGCGCGCGCTGGTACGCGCGTCGAATTTCTTTCGGATGTCTTCTGTAATTTGTTCGAGCTTGTGCATTTGATTAAGGTTCTTTCGGGGGGTCGGGTGGCTGCTGAAAGGGGCGGAAGAGGTTATCGGCAAGGGTGTTATTGGTCGGCATGACAATTTCACCGAATGCGGCTTCGTATCGCGCTATGTTTTCCGTCAAGGCTTTGACCAGCAGTTTGGCGCTGAGCGGCGACATCACCACGCGCGAACGAATCTTCGCCTTGCCTTCGCCGGGCAGCAGGTGGGCGAAGTCGAGAACGATGTCCGCGGGAGAGTGCGCAATGCGCGCGAGGTTGGCGTATATAATATCGAGGTCAGCGGGTAGTTCGAGAACGGGACCAGCGGGGCGTGGGGGAACAGGGGGATGGGTCATGGGAAATCCGTTAGGTAACAAAAGACCCTAAAGATTTTTCTAAAAATCTTTGGGGTCTTTCATCTGTTTAGAATGGGATGTCGTCTTCGGGCGGGAGCTCAGCCATATCCATATTATTGCCGGATGCGACCGGTCCGCCTTCTG